>NZ_JBSXON010000083.1:0-4498 GCF_056859475.1 Halopseudomonas sp. L-58 | reverse complement strand
CACTCCTTTCAGACCATGCCTCATAGATCCGCTTGTCCCATTTGCTCTGGAAATAGGCGATAGTGAATCACACCGGCTTTCATGGAGACCATTTCGTTTAAGTCAGGCGGCCATGGCCTGACCGGTGTGTTGCTGGTAGAAGTTTGCCTCAGCTTCTGCCGGCGGTATATATCCAATCGAGCTCACTAGCCGTTGGTGGTTGTACCAGTGAAGACAGTTCAAGGTGGCGATTTCGACGGCTTCGCGGCGCTCGGGGGAATAGTTGATGGGAACCTTCTCTCTGCCGCAGGTTGGAGATTCAAACTCTAACATGTGTAGAGGTTCCAACTATTCTGACAGCGGGGGCGGTCGGGTCATCAAGGGCTGGGACCAGGGCCTGATGGGCATGCGGGTCGGTGGTCGCCGTCAGCTGTTCGTACCTGCCGAACTGGCCTACGGCGAGCGCAGCGTTGGCGAGCATATCAAACCAGGCAGCAACCTGCGGTTCGAGATCGAGCTGCTGGAAGTGCTCACCCGCGACGACTGACCACCGCCTCGCCGAACCACCCGCGGCATGGCACAACACAGGAAGCGAGCATGGCAGAGACCCTGACATTCAACATGGACGCCGTCCTGCAACGCCTGTTGGAGGAGTGCTACAGCCTGCTGGCAGCACTGCCGCTGTTCCTGCTTGCGCTGATTGTGGTCGCCGGCTTCTGGCTGCTGGGAAGCTGGCTGGCCCGCCGACAGATGCTGGACCGGGTTGCCCGGCGCAACCCATTCCTGCGCGAACTGACCCGCACCACCGTACGCTGGGTCATCAGCCTGATCGGCGTGCTGATTGCACTGGAGATCATGGACGCCACCGCCTTGGTCGGCGCCGTGCTGGGTACCGCCGGGGTCATGGGGGTGGCGCTCGGCTTCGCCTTCAAGAGCACCATGGAAAACTACCTAGCCGGCATCCTCATGAGTCTGCGGCAGCCGTTTTCACCGAAGGATCATGTCGTCATTGATGGCAACGAAGGCATTGTGGTCGCCCTGACCTCACGGGCGACCATCCTCATGACGCTGGACGGCAATCACCTGCGCCTGCCCAACGCCCTGGTATTCAGCAGTGTGATGCTCAACTACACCCGCAACCCCAGTCGTCGCTTTGGCTTTGATGTCGGCATTGGTGTCAACGAGGATCTGGTGCGCGCCCAGCAGATTGGCATTGACGTGCTGAACACGCTGGAGGGCGTGCTGGACACACCGCCGCCACGCGCCTATATCACCGCGCTGGGCGACTCCAACGTCCAGATCCGCTATCAGGCCTGGGTAGACCAGCGCAGCCATGACTTTGCCAGCGTAAAGAGCGAGGGCATTCGCCAGGTCAAGCTGGCACTGGAAGCCGCCGGGATGGATATGCCAGAGCCGATCTACCGGGTACAGCTGAGCGAGCGCGGGGCGGCCTCCAGCCCGGGCGTCACACCACCGGCAACATCGACGCAAACTCGGGCACCCGCTGCGGTGGATACCCGCGTGCAGGCCGATCTCGAGGAGCAGATCGCTGCCGACCAGCGTAGCCGCGGCAGTGAGGATCTGCTCGACCCCGGGGCGCCAAAGGAATAAGCGGTTGACCATAACCGGCACAGCCGCTAGATTCGACCCATGACCAGCACACGCGCACTGACCAGCCGAATGATTATTACCGCCATTCCCACAACGGCGGGCTAGCATCGTGCGCACCCAAACCCGCCTCTGAGGCGGGTTTTTTCATTCTGTCTCCGGGGCAAACAAGCATCAGGAGACCGTATGACAACTGCTCTATCCCTCTCTTCAACCGACACCGAAACCGACCCGAGTGACGACGACGCCCCGGCACGATTACGCAATCTGGTCGGCAGCATCCTGTCGGCACCGGTCTATGACGTCGCGACCGAGACCCCGCTGCAATTCGCCCCGCGCCTGTCCTCGGACCTGGGCAATCAGGTTCTGCTCAAGCGCGAAGACCTGCAACCGGTGTTCTCGTTCAAGATCCGAGGTGCCTACACCCGCGTCGCCCGACTGAGCCCAAGCGAGCGGGCGCGCGGCGTCATCACCGCGTCAGCCGGTAACCATGCCCAGGGACTGGCACTTGCTGCCCAGCGACTCGGCGTGCGCGCGCTGATCGTCATGCCCACCACCACGCCAAAGCTGAAGGTCGAAGGCGTCTGTGCCCGGGGCGCCACTGCGCTGCTGCACGGCGACGGCTTCCCGGAAGCACTGGCACACGCGCTGCAGCTGGCAGACAAGTATGGCTATACCTTTGTCCCGCCGTTTGACGACCCGGATGTGATCG
This sequence comes from Halopseudomonas sp. L-58, assembly GCF_056859475.1. Lineage (NCBI taxonomy): Bacteria > Pseudomonadati > Pseudomonadota > Gammaproteobacteria > Pseudomonadales > Pseudomonadaceae > Halopseudomonas > Halopseudomonas sp. L-58. The sequence goes on along the minus strand of NZ_JBSXON010000083.1, from coordinate 2,199 downwards.
CCGGCCAGGGAACCGTCGCGGTGGAGCTGCTGCGTCAGCATCAGGGTGCACTCCACGCGGTATTTGTACCGGTCGGTGGCGGCGGGCTGATCGCCGGGGTAGCGGCGTATATCAAGTATCTGCGCCCAGAGGTGCGGGTGATCGGCGTCGAGTCGGAGGAATCCGCCTGCCTGCAGGCAGCACTGGCGGCCGATGCCCGTGTGGTCTTGCCAGCGGTCGGGCGCTTTGCCGATGGCGTCGCGGTCGCGCAGATCGGCAAACTCAATTTCGCCTTCTGCCGACGCTACGTCGACGAGGTCATCACCGTCAGTAACGACGCCATCTGCAGCGCCGTACGCAGGATTTATGACGACACCCGCTCGATCACCGAGCCCTCTGGCGCGCTGGCAGTAGCTGGCTTGCGCGAATACGTGCGACGCGAAGGTATCCGCGACCAAACCCTGATTGCGATCAACTCGGGTGCCAATATCGATTTCGACCGGCTGGGGCAGGTGATTGAGCGGAGTGGGAGCGCAACCGATTGAGCAGTCAGGTGGCCGCCGCTAGCAGCAAGCAAAAAGCCCCGACAACCGGGTTAAGTTGCCGAGGCTTTTTGACGAACTGCAGAACCGGCTGGATCAGAACGCCAGTTGGTAACTTGCAGCAACCCACATGTCAGGCTGGTCGCTGTCGGTGGTGCCGTTCAACATCAAAGAGGCTTTGCCATCACCCAGCGCACCTTCGATCCCCACACCCGCCTTCAACCAGTCGTTCTGGTAGTCTTCCCCGGGCAGGCTGAAAGCGAACAGGCCATCAATAGAGCCACTGACACCGGCACTGCGATCCTCAAAACGATGAGCCGCCTCGAGGTTAGCTACCAAGTTGTACCCGGCCAGCCAGCTCAGCGGTGTTTCAGTCCCAAAGCCCAGTCGAGCTTCGGTGAAACGATCGGTACGGCTATCGAAGCTGGCAGGATTCGTACCGCCTTCCTCTGTATAACCATCCAGCTTGGAGTGTGTGTAGCTCAGGTCAGCGTAGGGGCTGATGCCAGTATTTCCCAAGGACAGAGCATCGACCCAATCAACACGTGCACGCAGGCCCCAGGTATTGGAGTCGGCATTTCCCTTCGAAGAGTCAGGAGTGCTGAGGCTAATGTAGCCGCGACGAATGTCCGCTTCACCCCAGTGTCCAAACGCGCCAACCGTGGCATATACCTTGTGCTGTTCCGAGACGGGAACGATACCCTCAATCATCAGGTATTGACCGTCACTTTCGGCACGGCCGCTGTTGCTCAAATTCTGACGCGCCCAGGTCTGGCCAAGAGAAGCATTGAGCTGCACAGCACCATAGTTGTGACCAACGCTGACTTCAGCCAGGCCGGTGGAGCCAGAGCGCTGGCCGTGTTCATCCGTACCCCAGTCACCAGCAACCCAGAAGGTGCTCTGACCCGGGGCAACCATGCGGGACAGCGGGCGGCTGTGGGCGCCGTTGATCATCATATTCAGGCCGCTGTTAAGCGAGCTCAACCCCAGCGAAGTGGACTGCAGGCTGTTAGACAGAGAGGCCAGAGTGACCAGCTCGCTGATTATGGCGTAGTCGTAGTTATCATCCACGCGGGGGCAACCAGACGGACAGTGACTGACGCCGGACCCAGTGTAGTAGTCAATCGAAACAAAGTCGTTTTCAACACCGTAACCAAATAGCAGAAACACGCCCAAGTTTCCAGCATCCCCAACCAACTGGGCCAGTCCAAAAGACAGGTCAGAGTTCCCCCACCACGGCTGTGCAGTGAAGATATCGGGGTTCGCAGTATAGGAGGTGTACACCGATGAAATGGTGTAGGTGCTGCCACCGTACTGGACCGTTACTGGAGGGCTCGGCTGCATTGGTTCAGGGGTTGCATGGCTGACGATCGGCAGACACAGACCACTCAGCAGACTGAACGGCAGCATTATTTTTTTCAGATTCAAGGCTATCTCCCTGGCTACGATGACTCGTTGCTCGATATTAAAATGATGTCAAACTGCGCCATCCTGCCAAATTGCCAGAAAATAGACAATCGGTAACAGCATATATTCGTTTAGGGAAACTCTGAAAAAGACTTTCTGATTTGGCAAAATACCGCGACCCCACCCACCGAGTTTCCCGATGAAGCAGATGACCTTCGCCGACGCCGAGTACGCTGGCAAGCGCAAGCAAACCCGCAAGGAGTTGTTCCTG
>NZ_JBSXON010000082.1:0-9043 GCF_056859475.1 Halopseudomonas sp. L-58 | reverse complement strand
GGTAAATCCGTTCGTTCTCTTTTGGCGTGAGATTAAAGGGTCTACAGCCTGGGCCTGGTAGAACGGTTTGATAAACGTATTTGAGGTCCTGCTTGATCTGATGAAAGCCGGGATTCAGCACCACCGGCTTGGCTTTGAAATGGCCCAGCAGTACCACCAGCATGTAACGCTGGCCCCGATGACGGAGGCTTTTAGCGATCGCCAGTTCCTTATCGTTCAGCGAGAAAAAGAAGCGTTGGTCGGCGGAGGTGAAAGCGGGGGCTCCATATAAGGGGTTCTAGGGATTTCCCGTCCAAAAACGAGAAAGTGCTCTGGAGCCCACGCGGTCGGCGGCCTCCAGAGGGGTATTACTTTTTTGGCGGTTCACATAGCCAGTCACAATAAATCAATCACTTAGCAGTCTGAATGTCGCATTTGGACGGAAAATCCCTAGAACCCCAAGGTCGTACAACTCACACGCCGCATTTCTGGCCGAATCAAGGTCTAGCTTCCAGATCCATACCGTCCACTGAGAAACCTGCCACTCTGAAGCATCGCTCCCCCAGCGTTTAACTATCGCTTCTACGCCCGCACGAAACTCCGTATACCTAGCTAGGAACCGTTCTTCTGCACTGAGGCTCAGTGTGATGTGGTCCCAGTGAACGCCTATGTTGCTCTTGAGGTTTCGTACCTCTACATAAGGCAGGCCATTGCTGGTGCAGTGATGAAACCAGTCCCGGGTCTCGGGCGTGCTTACATTCGTGCGCTTTCTCTCGAGGTACTTCTGAGTAATCGCCATGCAGGATCTCCGTTTGAGGCATCAGTGACGGTAAGCGGCAAAGGGGCAGGGGATCAAGTAGGACAGATTGTAGATGAGGGGTGGACAAGGTCATGCCCACCCGCACAGGGATGGCTCAGAGCTCGTCGGGGGCGTCACTCAGCATAAAGCGCTGCATGAGCTGTAAGGTGTTGGCTGGTAAGGACCGGGTCACACGAAAAAGGCTCTTACTGAGCTTGGCCACATTGTCGTGGTCCGCAAAGCCATCAGGGACCACTGTGTCGTCAGTAAACTCCAGTTCGTGCTCATACGCCAAAGTGCGCATGAAAAACGGAGAGATGCCGGCCAGTTTGGCGGCTTGGGCGCGGGTGTTGGTCTTGCCCAGCTCGCGGAGATGATCAATGAACGCGTTCGTTTCTTCGTTATCTCGACGTCGTGCGAGTTCTGCTAGCGCGGGTGAGATCTTGTCTGAGTCGAGTGAAGTTACCGGCTTACGCGTCACTATGGAGCGATGAACCAGGGCGGCGACGTGAGATCTTTCACGCGCGATAAGCTCGCTGCTAATGCGCTTCGAGCGGGTGCCGCTAGTATCAAGAAAGGTGATGTCATTCTGTTCGGCCAGCTCCTGAAGAGAAGGCATGCTGATCCGATGAATACTTGCTACCTGGCGAAGTGTAAAGTTCGCACTGAGTTCCCTGATATTCTCTACAACTTTCCGTTGGCGTGCCTTCATCGGGTCCAGATTCGATGAAACTGCATCCGCCGTACACTCAAGTACCTGCCGCATACTACTCCCCCCCACATCCCTAGTGTTGCCCGGTCCAGCCAGGTGTTTGACGTCCTGGTCAAAAACGGGTCATCGCTCTGTCTGTCTTATCCGCTCCGTGCCAATAAGGCATCACAGCAGACAAATTTTTATGCCTGAATACCCATCATGGGGCTCCAGAATGCAAGCATTTTGGCATCACTCAACTCATTAGGCAACGCTTTGACGCCGGTTTTTTTGATGAGCGGTACACCAATTATGACACCAGAGGCGTGCTGGGGGTCACAAATCTGACCATTAAGTCAGCAGGCAATCTCAGCCCCCAACCTTGGGTTTGAGAAAGGTTCCCTACTTGAGTGGATTCCAGAAAAGCGGTCGTTAAGATCATTTTGGAATGAAGAAATCCGCGCCAGACCGGGTCGCGGACGCAAGTCCAAACCAAGAAAAGGAATACTCAGTGGCAAAACTCGCTCATAAAACCGTACTGGCCATCGCCATCGCAGCTGCCGCCAGCAATGCCAGTGCATTGACCGTGACCGCCAACAACGACGACATGGTCTACGTGGCTGCGGACTCTCATGATGAGATCCGGATTGAGGGAAGCGCCGAGCTGGTTGGCTCTGGTGCAGCTGTTTCTGTTGGCACCGTGACCAACAACATCACCAACGACGCATCGTTCACACTGACAGACAGCTCTGACCCGGGCTTCATCATTTACGGCGACAATGAAACATCTGAGATCGGCGGCAGCATCGTCAATAACGGCCTGATCGACATCACCGGAACGTACGTTGCCGGAATGGAAGTCGTCGGCGTTGAAGTCGGCGCAGAAGGCGTAGTTGATGATGCTCTTGGCAATATCGTGAACGCTGGCACTATCCGTGTTCGTGACGACCGTGGCGCCGGCGACCCTGACCTGGAAGAACTGGACTACCCGACTGCCGGCCTCCTGATCACCAATACCGAGATCACCGGAGACGTCATCAATAGTGGCACTATCGACGTTCAAGCCGATGATGCGCATGGCATTTTGGTAGATGCCACTTCAGGAATCTTCGGCGCGCAGGGCTTCGTCGATATCGGCCGTGACGTAATCAACTCCGGCGACATTGTTGTGAGCGGCGCTCAAGCGCGCGGCCTTGAGCTTCGCGATGTAAACCTTGGGCTGGACGAGCAGCAAGTCGGTACCGACGTTGAGAACACTGGCCTCATCCGCGTGACCGGCGATGGAAGTGTTGCTCTGCGTCTTGATGAAACTGACTACAACCGCGTCTATAACTCCGGCACCATTTCCGCTAACGGCGAAGGCGCCATTGGTATCGAGATTCGCGAGTCCCTGAGCAACCAGAATATCGAAGTCGGTACCCCGGCTGAGGGCAGTGATCAGATCGCTGACTTCCTCGTCACCAACGGCATCGTCAACGAGGGTTACATTTACGCCGAAGACACAGGCATTCGCATCACCAACGACCTGTTCAACACCGACCCAGGCGATACCAGCAACTCCGAAAACCTGTATCGCATTACCCAGAACGCCGGCGGCACCATCGTATCCGGTGGCTCAGCGATCGACGGTAACTTCCAGTCGAATCTGTATCTGAATGGCGGCCAAATTTTCGGCGACATCGAAGGTATCCGTCGCGCGTTCATCAACGGCAACGTACTGGTCTCTGCCGAGCTGTTTGAAGCCAACAACGTCGATGTGGTTTCCGGCACTCTTTATTTGGCCGAGCTGCACACTGAGTTCACCGGCGACATTACTGTTGCCGATGGCGCTACTTTGGCCACCTATGTCGGCGACGACACCAACGCAGGCCAAGCAATTGTTGCCACCGATGGCGTGATCAGTCTGGCTGACGGTAGCTCGCTGACTGTCACCACTGGCCAAGGTGAGTTCACCCGTGAAAAAACCACGTTCGTGCTGCTGAGCGCCTCTGAACTGTTTGACCACGGTGCCAACGTCCGTGCAGCAACTCCGCTGCTCACCCTGACCAACGTACAGACCACTGGCACGTCGATGACCGCAGACATCGCGCTGGCCACCGGCGAAGAAGCAACTGGTGGACTGGAAGATATCGGTCTCGACCAGAATGGTGTTGCCGCAACTGCTGCGTTCCTGGATGGCGTACTGGCGAACATTCCGACTGACAGCGCGCTCTATCAGCGGTTCATGAATGCCAGCGACGCAGAGCTGCGTATGCTGGGCGCTCAGCTCCAGCCGGAAACCAACGGCGGCGCTCAAACCGCATCCCTGAACAGTGCTGGCCTGACTCGCTCCGCCCTGACCAGCCGTACCAACGCCCTCGGCGCCAACGCCGGTGACACCTTTATCGAAACCGGTGTTTGGATCAAGGCTCTGGACGGTCGCACCGACCAAGGTTCCCGTGGTGGTATTGCAGGTTATGACGCAGACTCCAAAGGCCTGATCATCGGCGCCGACGGCAAGATCGACGACCAGACCACAATCGGTTTTGCGATCGCCCATATCGACACCGACGTGGCCTCCGACAACGGCAATAAGACCGACGTATCCAGCACCTCCCTGAGCGTTTACGGCTCCTGGGTTGAAGGCCCGGTCACTGTTGACGGCAGTCTGACCTACGGCATGGGTGACAACGACGCGAAGCGCCGTGTCGCCGGCGACACTCTGAAGGCTGGCTACGACTCGGACACCCTGTCTGCGAACCTGTCCGCACGTTATGACCTGCAGCTCGATGGCAACCTGATGGTCGCTCCGGTTATCGGTACCCGATACACCCGCGTCGATATCGACGGCTACACCGAACGTGGCAGCGCCGCAGCCCTGACCACTGGTGATCAGCGTCTGGAAGTATTTGATATCGGTGCCGGTCTGCAGCTCGATGCCGACTATGGCGCGTTCAAGCCGTCCGCTCGCATCATGGCCTATCGCGACCTGATCCAAGACGACACCGACACCACTTCTTCCTTCGTTCTGGGTGGCAACTCCTTTGCAACGTCGGGTATCGAGTCCAGCAAATGGACTTATGAAGCCGGTATAGGTGTTGAGTGGAACAAGGACAACCTCAGCCTGAGCGCAGCATACGACTACACCCGTAAGGCTGACTTCCGCGCAGGCACCACCAGCCTGACCGCTCGCTGGGATTTCTAATCCACTGCCGTACCAAGACCCGCCGCGAGGCGGGTCTTTCCTTTCTGGATAACCCAAAGCCCGCTTATGCGGGCTTCGTCGGTACCAACAACCAATGTCGAGGCGTGTATGAGCCGCTTTAACACCGGTGACCCGGCCATAATCCTTGGGAGCAAGAACGCCCCCGAGATCAACGGATGCTACGTCACCATCAAATCCTTCCATGGGGTTTGGGATATCCCCGGGTTTGGCAGCGATGAGGTGTACTACGTTGAGCGCGATGGTTTGGCTCACCACTGCAGGGGCGGGATACTGTTCCCGCTCAAACCCAAGACGGGGATCGAACAGACCAGCCTGACCAAGACCGAGCGCAAACCAAAATCTCAGATGGCCAACGCTTAAAGCCTATGACCAACCTTCTCCGCAGCCTCATCCTTGCCAGCCTATTCGCGACTGCAGCCTGTAGCCACGTCCCCTTGAACATTCAGGCGACGGCACAAGGCAGCGCCTTGCACGCTGAGATTCTGGAAGGCGGCTCGTATCGCCTGCAGGCTCTTGTACCTCGACCAGGTAACTATGAACGCCTTCGCGTCTACATTGAGGGCGACGGCCGCGCATGGAAAACAAGCAGGGTAGTGAGTGATGACCCAACCCCAGGGCAGAGCCTTGTGCTGTATATGGCCGTCAATGATGACGTACCTGCAATCTATCTAGCCCGGCCATGCCAATTCATCAGCAGCGTGGGGTGCAGCAAGCCAGTATGGACATCTGCCCGGTACAGCCAGACTGTGATTGATGTGTACTTGGCGGTGCTGGACACGCTGAAATCAAAGTACGGGGTTTCGGACTTTGAGCTTGTAGGTCACTCCGGAGGCGCAACCGTGGCCTTACTCGTTGCAGCACAGCGCCGTGACGTAGGCATGGTCCAGACACTTGCCGGGAACGTTGATCACGCAGCGTGGACACGGTCCCGAAATCTGCTCCCCCTGCAGGATTCGTTGAAACCCACTCTGTACGCACTGCAGCTGAGGGCTGTTCCACAGCGCCACTATGTAGGCACAGACGACAGAGTCATCCCTGCAACGGTACTGGACAGCTACTTGAGCCAAGTCCAACCGGTGTGCAACCAAACAGTCGTTGTCGATGGGGATCACCACTCTGGATACCAGGCAGAGTGGTCAGCATTGAAGGATCAGCCGTTAGACTGCGCCAGGTAGATACGGGGGAGGGTTGCGGCACCACTACGCCGCAACCTTCCTTCTGTCGGCCTCAGAGGGACGTTCAGCCGATAAAGCTACCTTGATCGGCATATCCCAAGGGGTTGACATCCACGGCCGCCAGACGCGCTTGAAGCGCACGCTTACAAGAGTAGGCTTCGCCGCCATCCATCAGCCATGCGCCAAGCCGGCGTTCAAGCCAGCCATGCGCAAATGCGGCTCCATCCTCAAGGCCCGAACTCAGATGAGCCTCAACCTGATCATTCCTCGGCGCCAGCAGAACGTGAATTGATAGCTCGTCGCCGGCAACAGCCGACACAGATACGACGGCCGGAAGATCTCCATCAAAGGTGAAGCGGTACTGCCCCCCGGCGCCACCGTTGTTCTGAGGGTCAGCGCCAGGCCACCAGTCCTCACCAGGCGAAAGCCCAAACAAGCCTTGCTCCATACCGGCATTGATGGCGGCAATCATTAAGTTCCGCCAACCACACCAGCGAACACCCCGATTGCTGTTGAGCGGGAAGGTCGAGAATGGCGAATACGACCGATCCAGCTCCGGCAGCAACCTCAGATCCTCGGATGGGTTGTAGCCCAGTTGGCGCAACCGCTCAATTGCACGTCGGTTGCTCGGCTTAGTCGCTTCGGTGGTCTTTCGGCCTGCAAGAGAGGATCTCAGAGCAGCATGAGTTCGGAAACCCAATGCGGCAGCGACGGCCTCGCTCATGTGCGCGGAGCGAACCCCTTTGAAACGGCGTTCAGCTTGCTTTTTGAGGTTACGAATTACAGCTTCGGTAACAAAGTAGGTAGGTTCAGACATGCCAGATTCCTGATTCTAGGTCGATGTCTGCCGATTACGCACCGACCGGAGGAAGGGCACGGTCACTGGATTCGATAGCACGGAGAGAACGTCGTTTAACCCGGCAGTAGGTTCAGCATGACGCGGCTGTGACTCAATAATAGTGCCACAGGCCAGTGTTGCAACCCATTACCGAACCAGGTTAGCGAGCGCTGGTTTCTAAAGCATGCAGCTGAGGCTTCCAGACCGGTATTGAAGCCCAAGCTGGGATCTCGAGAGCCCCCTGCAGGCTTCGTTTCAGACGCTGTTCTGGGCCTTCAAAAGTATTGGTATAGTCTGCGCGCTCGAAAGGGCTCGAACGTGATAGGGATTTTTTTCAGGAGCAGTAAATGTCAGGCGAAGATGTGAAGGGATTGAACCCGGTATATGTAATCCTGTTTTGCTTGGGTCTTGTGCTGGGGGGGTGGGTGCTTGCAGTGAGTTTGAACGTTGAGACTGAATCGAAGTCCCCCTATGACTCAGCGCAGCCAGTTTCAAGTTCTGACCTGGAGCAGTGCTTGTCATCAAAGAGCAGCTTGATCGGAGGGATGAGAGACAGTCGCTTCGAGGATTTATGCCAAGGGAAGTCGTTCCAAGCGTACGCCTTTGTAAAGACCTGCAATGGCAACAAGTGCGAGCTTTCCCTGAATGATCCGCTGGGTGAGAAAGCCAGCGATCATAGTATCTTCGACGCCCACATAGTCGATGGCGAAACATTGAGCGATGAAAAATCACTGATTAAAGGCCTCATCAACGGCAGGGGATGGAACAATCGTGCTTTGGTAAGCATCTACCAGCAGGAGCCGGCCGCCCTGACGCAAAGCGACCTCAGGTCGCGGGAGCGGGTTATAGGGCGCGCAGCGATCGAGCGTGATTACCAGGCGATGCTTCGGGATAGCAGGTCCGACGAAAACGCAGCCATGATGGAATATGCCGATGAGAATCACGCACGGCTAGCGGCCATGTCCCATGAGTTCAAAATCAATCCGAATGGTGCAGCGGGGTTGGCGCAATACAGCTATCGCCTGAAGAACGGTAAGCGGACTACTTGCTGGAGAGGTTTCCGGGGCAATGTATTTGTCTATGAGTGCGAGGAGTTTTGAGTAAACGGCTAGCGCAGGGTAGAGCGAGGATGCCTGACTGGTGCCGGGCCAAATACAGAAGAGTTCAGCGATCCCAAAAAAGGCGCGTAAGCGCCTATTTTGGGCCGGTGAGTTTTCCACATCTTCCCTGACTACTGCTCACCAGCTGACTACACGATTAAGTGCCAAACAATTGTCGTCGATTTGGGGGGGTAGTAGCAACCGAGCGCCCGTTGTCCTCAACCTCTGTAACGACACGCTTCAGCACAGAAGGGCGGTCCAGAAGTAAAGATCCATAGTTCTTCTTGCCCGGCAGGTAGCGCAGGGCTGACTGCTCTGATCCCCAGCCAACATGGTCCATCAATCCCTTGATGTCCCAATCATTCTTCGATGCCCAATCGGCAAAGCCTTTACGGAAAGAGTGAGTGGTGAACTTCACCTTGTTTTCAAAAAGCCCCTCAACCGCACGATTCAGTATCCCCTCAATGCTCCGCTTGTTGATCCCTGATTCTGAAATCCCTCCCCAGCGATCGACCTTTCTAAACAATGGCCCTTCAAGCAAGCCCGACACGTCAAGCCAGCCCTGAACAGCATTGACCGGGCAGTAAAGCTGCATGGCCGGGAGAACAAACTCACGCCCGTTGGAGTGCACATCGTTCTTGAAATGCGGGAGGAAGAACCGAAGCTCTTCATCTGGCAGGACCACGGTTTCCTCAATCCGGATTCGTGATACTTCGTCCGAACGCAGCCCTTGCCAAAACGCGGTCAGGAAGAGGGCTAGATCCCGGTGAACCTGCAGGAGCTTAGGCCTGTCTTCCATACGGATGGCCTTGATTTTGTCTTCTTCCAGTCGGTCGCAAACAGCACGCAGGTGATCAAAGGTAAAGGGTGGGGCAGACTTCTGAGGGGCGTTGTAGATCTTTGCCAAGCCCTTCATCACCTCTTTGACTTCAGGCGCCTTAGTTGGGTCATGGAAGCCTTGTGAGCTATGCCATTTAGAAAGGGCGGACAGGCGAACCCTTGAGGTCGATACGGATACCTTCCCAGCGTACTTCGCAATGTAACGAGAAATTGAATCCGGCGATGCCGGCAGTAGCCCACCCCAGGTATCACGGTAATGGCGAATAGCAGTCAGGTGTAGTGGTCTACTAATCCCGGACACCAAGTTAGGCGGTAGAATCGCCATCAGCGAGGTGTTCAATGAGCAAACAACGTCGATCCTTTTCGGTCGAGTTCAAACATGATGCAGCGGCCTTGGTCGTCGACCAAGGCTATAG
>NZ_JBSXON010000081.1:0-44707 GCF_056859475.1 Halopseudomonas sp. L-58 | reverse complement strand
GGTAAATCCGTTCGTTCTCTTTTGGCGTGAGATTAAAGGGTCTACAGCCTGGGCCTGGTAGAACGGTTTGATAAACGTATTTGAGGTCCTGCTTGATCTGATGAAAGCCGGGATTCAGCACCACCGGCTTGGCTTTGAAATAGCCCAGCAGTACCACCAGCATGTAACGCTGGCCCCGATGACGGAGGCTTTTAGCGATCGCCAGTTCCTTATCGTTCAGCGAGAAAAAGAAGCGTTGGTCGGCGGAGGTGAAAGCGGGGGGTCCATATAACTCATCTTGTTCTGCCTCGGACAAGATTTGGACACGTTCTTCGAATGCCATGGATTTAGCCCAAAAAGACTAAATCTTACTCAAACAGAGCCCAAATAGGGATCTCGAAAAAAGTAATACCCCTCTGGAGGCCACAGACGGCGGGGCCTCCAGAGCACTTTGTCGTTTTTGGACGGAAAATCCCTAGAACCCCTCGAGGATCTGGCGTTCAGCTTCAAGCTGCTGTACCTCAACGACCTGCTGCCCGGTGCGCACAGCCGCCTGCGCAGCACCAGCGTGGTCGCTCAGTACCACGCGGCCCTGGAGGGCCGCGCGCTGGCGATACTGCCGTGTTTTCTCGCCGGCCCCGATCCGCGCCTGCAGGCGGTACTGCCGGACGAAGTCGAGGTGATGCGGCAGTTCTGGATGTACTACAGCGAGGATCTGCGCAAGCTCAAGCGAGTCACCCTGGTGGCCGAGTACCTGCGTGCCTGCGCCGAACTCAATCGCGACCTGCTGCTGGGCGAGTCGACGCAGATGGTCTACCTGCCGAGTCTCTAGGCCGACGGGCGCCAGCGCGAATCGGCAGGCGCGCCGGTGGCCAGGCAGAAGCAGCCGGCGGCGGGCGAGCCCAGCGCCAGCAGGGCCCGATCCAGGGCCTCCGAATCGAGCGCGGCCACCGCCTCGCGCAGCCGCTGCAGTTGTCCAGCGTCGTCCCCAAGTTGCCAGAGCAGGGTCGCGGCCTCGCCCGGGGCTAGTTTTGCGGGGGCGAGACGGGCCAGCAGCAGTTCGCGCTGGCGCGCCAGGTCGAGACCTGCCAGTGGTACGCGCTGGGCGTCGATAAAGGCCTGCACATGACCGAGCAGCGTGTGGGCGTCGGCGTATGGCGATTGCACGGCGAACAACAGGCCATCCAGCCCGGCCAGGCGCCGATGACCGGCGAACACGCCGTAGCCCAGCCCCAGTCGCTGACGCCAGTGGTGATGGAAGGGCGCCTGCAGCCACTGGCCGAGCAGGCGCGCGGCCGCCTGTTCGGCGGCACTACCCTGGCCGCTCGGAACGAACAGCAGCAGCGCCTGTTCGCCGGCCATCGGCTCGACCTCCAGCCACAGCCGCTGCTCCAGTCGCGGGCGCTGCGACGGCCAGCGCCCGGCTTGCCCCGGCGCCGCGTTCCACAGCGCACAGACCGCGTGCCACTGCGCGTCGTCCAGGCCCAGGGCCAGGCCGTCGCGGCGGCAATCGCTCAACCTCACCGGGTCGCCAGGCGGATGCAGCTGGCGCGTCAGCTCGCTTTCCAGGCGTTGCCACAGGCGGCGCAGGAACATCGCCGCGGATGGCGAGGGCGTCGGCGCCGGCTGGGGAAGCGGGGCATTGTCCAGGGCGTCCAGGCTGGCGCGCAGCAGGTCCGGCAGCAGCGGCGCGGGTCCGCTCAGGCGCAACTCACACAGCTCGCCGCCGGAACTCAGACCCAGCTCCAAGCCGGCGCGCCGGGTCGTCGTGGCGAGCGCTTGCACGGCGCCCTGCAGCAGGCCGCCGGGCGGCGAGCAGCCCGGCGCTGCCTGCCAGCGGAGCAACAGCGCGCCATGGCCATGGCCGCCGGGCAGGTGCTCGCGGCGCAGGCCGGCGGCCTCGGGCGAGGCCGTCGCGCGGTTCGGGCCGCGCTGCTGCAGCCAGGGATTGGCCGGCGGCAGCTGCCAGTGCGGCGGGGCGGACGCGGACGGCGCCAGCGCACCGCACCGGCCAACCAGACGCAGCAGGTTGCCGGGATGCAGCTGGGGCAGGATCTCGCGCAGCACGGCCTCATCCAGTGATGGCGTCTCGCCGGCCTGCAGCCAGTGGCGCAGCAGGCCCAGCGGTTCCACCGCACAGGCCTGGCGCGCCAGCCAGCGCCGATGTTCGGTACTCAGCGCGCCCCAGTCCTGGCGGGCGAAGAACGCCAGCCAGTCGAACAGCAGCTCGAGCACCGCGGTTTCGCCGTCCGCGGCGATGCTGCCCAGGTCGAGTTGCAGCAGTGCCTGATCCTGGTGGTGGTAGGCCAGGCTCGCCTGTACCGGACCGCCCAGGCCGCGTTCGGCCAGGCTGGCGGCCCAGCCGCCGGGGGCGTCGTGCTGCAGTTGCTGGCAGAGCCACTGCAGCGCCGGCGCGGCGCCGTCCGGCAGTTGCTGCAGGGTAAACAGCAGGCACAGACCGGGGCGCGCCATCGCCACGCGGCTGTGGCGCGGCGGCAGCAGGGCCGGCGGCGGCGGGCGCGGCGTGGGCGTAGCGGCACGCAGGCGATTGCCCTCGCGTTCGGCGAGCTCGCGCAATTGCTCCGGCGGCTGCGGGCCGAGCAGCACCAGGCGGGCCTGGCCGGCGTGGTAGAAATCCCGGTGGAAGCGGCGCAGGGCCTGCTGAAACCCCTCTTGCTGCAGCGCCAGGCTGGCGCGCTCGCCGGCGTGGCAGCGTGCCAGCGGGTGCTGCGCCGGCACGGCCTCGGCCAGGGCCCTGCTGGCGGCGCTCAGGTCGTCGCGCGACCAGGCCAAGTATTCGGCGTGCAGCACCTCGCGCTCGGCGTGCTGCTGGCGCAGGTCCAGGGCCGGCGCGGCGAGCATGTCGCACAACCGCTCCAGGCCGGCATCGACAGCGGTCGTCGGTAGCTCGAAGAAGTAGTCGGTGTGGCGTTCGCGGGTGCTGGCGTTGGCTTGGCCGCCGTGCTCCATCGTCAGGGGCAGCAGGCTGTCCTGCGCAGTGAAGTGGCGGCTGCCAAGAAACACCAGGTGTTCGAGGAAATGCGCCAGTCCCGGGTACTCCGGAGGCTCGTCGTGGCTGCCGGCGTCGATGCGCAGGGCGGCGCCGCAGCGGTTCAGCCAAGGCGCGTGCAGCAGGGTCACGTGCAGGCCATTGCTCAGGCGCAGGTGCTGCACGTTTGGGCTGGGCATTCAGCGAACCCGGGCGATCAATCGTGAGGTGGCGGCGTTGCGAAAGGTCAGCTCGGCGATGGCTTGCTCGGCCTGCTCGGCCTCATCGCGGGCGGTGAGGATCACGCCGTGATGGGCCGACTTGCTGCACACCGGGTCGGCGTTGCTGGCGTCGCCGGTGAGCAGGAAGGCCTGGCAGCGACAGCCGCCGAAGTCCTTGTGCTTCTCGTCGCAGCTGCGGCAGGGCTCGGGCATCCAGGCGTCGCCGCGGAAATGGTTGAAGCCCGGCGAGTCGTGCCAGATCTGTCGCAGCGGCATCTGCCGCACGTTGGGGAACTCGATCGGTAGCTGCCGCGCGCTGTGGCACGGCAGCGCGGTGCCGTCCGGGGTGATGTCGAGGAACAGGCTGCCCCAGCCGTTCATGCAGGCCTTGGGGCGCTCCTCGTAATAATCCGGGGTGACGAAGATCAGCTTGCACGGGTGGTTCTCGACCGCGAGCCTGTCACGCCATTGATTGGTAATGCGTTCGGCGCGTTCCAGCTGCGCACGGGTCGGCAGCAGCCCAGCGCGGTTGAGCTCCGCCCAGCCATAGAACTGACAGGTGGCGAGCTCGACGAAGTCTGCCTCCAGCTCAAGGCACAGCCTGATGATGCGCTCGATATTGTCGATATTGTGCCGGTGGGTGACGAAGTTGAGCACCATCGGATAGCCGTGGGCCTTGACCGCACGGGCCATCGCCAGCTTCTGGGCGAAGGCCTTCTGCGAGCCGGCCAAGAGGTTGTTCACCTCCTCGTCGGCGGCCTGGAAACTGATCTGGATATGATCCAAGCCCGCCGCGGCGAACTCGGCGATGCGAGCCTCGGTCAGGCCGATGCCGGAGGTTATCAGGTTGGTGTAGTAGCCCAGGCCACGTGCCGCCGCGATCAGCTCGGCCAGATCCTGACGCACTAGCGGCTCACCGCCGGAAAAACCCAGTTGCACCGCGCCCAGCTCACGGGCCTGGCGAAACACCTCGATCCACTCGGTGGTCGACAGCTCGGTGCCCTGCTGGGCGAAATCCAGCGGGTTGGAGCAGTACGGGCACTGCAGCGGGCAGCGATAGGTCAGTTCGGCCAGCAGCCAGAGCGGCGGGCCGAGCGGGGTGTCAGGCGAGTTGCAGCCAGAACTTGTCACGGGCCACCTCCATAAACTGTTCAACGTCGTCGCCCAACTCCGCGACCTCGGGATAGCGCGCCTTCAGTTCGGCGACGATGGCGGCAACGCTGCGTCGACCGTCGATCAGGCTGGCGATGGCGCCGGCGCTGTCGTTGAGCTTGACCATGCCCTCCGGGTAGAGCAGTACATGGGCCTGCTGCGCCGGTTCCCATTGCAGGCGGTAGCCGGGGCGCAGGCGCGGGACCAGGCGACGGTCGAAGCCGCTCACAGGGCGATCCCCCGATGCCAGACGCGTTCGGCGGTCACCGTGTGGTATGGCGGGCGCTGCAGTTCGTAGGCCATGCTCAGGGCGTCGAGCATGCTCCACAGTACGTCCAACTTGAACTGCAGGATCTGCAGCATGCGCTGCTGGGCATCAAAGGTGCGGTAGTGTTCGAGGGTGATGCGCAGACCGTGCTCGACATCGCGGCGCGCCTCCTTCAGGCGCTTGCGGAAATAATCGTAGCCGCTGGCGTCGATCCACGGGTAGTGCTGCGGCCAGGCATCCAGGCGCGACTGATGGATCTGCGGGGCGAATAGCTCGGTCAGCGAACTGCTGGCTGCCTCCTGCCAGCTAGCTCTGCGGGCGAAGTTGACGTAGGCATCGACGGCGAAGCGCACTCCGGGCAGCACCAGCTCCTGCGACAGCATCTGCTGGCGGTCGAGGCCGACGGACTCGGCCAGGCGCAGCCAGGCCTCGATACCGCCGTCCTCGCCGGGCGCACCATCGTGATCGAGGATGCGCTGAATCCACTCGCGACGGGTCTCGCGATCTGGGCAGTTGGCGAGAATCGCTGCATCCTTCAGCGGGATATTGACCTGATAGTAGAAACGATTGGCCACCCAGCCCTGGATCTGCTCGCGGTTGGCGCGGCCTTCATACATGGCGCGATGGAACGGGTGATGAATGTGGTACAGCGCGCCCTTGGCGCGCAGCGCCTGCTCAAATTCGGCAGGTGTCATGGCAGGTTGGCTCATCGACGCTCCGGATTTTTGTTGTTGGCCCGTTACAGGTGGATGCTCATGCCATCGAACGCGACCTCAATGCCGCGGGCGTCCAGTTCGGCGCGCTCGGGTGAGTCCAGGTCGAGAATCGGGTTGGTGTTGTTGATATGGATCAGGATCTTGCGCGCCGCCGGCAGGCCATCGAGCACCTCGAGCATGCCGCCTGGGCCGCTCTGCGGCAGATGGCCCATCTCGCTGCCGAGCTTGTCGCCCACCTCGCACCGGCGCATCTCGTCGTCGCGCCACAGCGTGCCGTCCACCAGCAGGCAATCGGCGCGGCGCATCCAGCCCAGCAGCGGCTCGTCCACCTGACCCAGGCCGGGGGCGTAGAACAAGGTTCCCCCCGTGCGCAGGTCCTCGATAAACAGGCCGATGTTGTCGCCCGGATGCGGATTGCCGCGGTGCGGCGAATACGGCGGCGCGCTGCTGCGCAGGGCGATGGCGGTGAGGCGCAGCCCAGGACAGGCGGGGATGGTGAACGGCTTGGCATCCAGCTCGATCAGCTGGTGCTGCAGGCCGCCGTTCCAGTGGCTGAGCATGTTGAACAGCGGAAAGCCGGTGGTCAGGTCCTGATGGACCATCTCGGTACACCAGACTTGGTGCGGGCAGCCTTCGCGCAGGGTCAGCAGGCCGGTGCAGTGGTCGATCTGGCTGTCGAGCAGGACGATGCCGGCAATCGCCGTGTCGCGCAGTTTGCGCGCCGGCTGCAGCGCCGGGAAGGCTTCGAGCTGGGCGCGAATGTCCGGCGAGGCGTTGCACAGGATCCACTCGCCGCCGTCATCGGAGATGGCGATGGACGACTGCGTACGCGGCTGCGCCCGCAAGGTGCCGGCGCGCACGCCGCGGCAGTTGCGGCAGTTGCAGTTCCACTGGGGAAAACCGCCACCGGCGGCGGAACCGAGAATCTGGATATGCATCTGGGCCTCGCGCGGCAAAAATCAGGCCCCGGCAGGCCGGGGCGGGAAACGCGGCGCGCCAGGCACGCCGCGGCAGGCTCAACGGTTGGCGAAGTACAGGGTCACTTCGAAGCCGATGCGCAGGTCGGTGTAGCTAGGTTTGGTCCACATGCTGCTGTTCCTCCGGTGCTTGGGGTGGTGTCCACGGGCGGGCCGAGCCCGCTCATGGGGGTCAGGGTTTGGCGGCTTGCTGCGCCTTGAGGTAGTCGTCATATTCTCGGCGCATCACATAGGCTTTGATCTGTTCCACCTCGGCCGCGCTCAGCGAGTTCTTGAATGACGGCATGCCCAGCGGGCGGAGGATGCCGTCCCGGACGATCTGCTGGAAGTTGTCGCGGCGCCATTGATCCGTATGGCGCAGGTCGGGGATCAGGCCGCCGCTGACGGCGCCGACGCCGTGACACATCGAGCAGTAGCTGCCGTACAACAGCTTACCGGCGTCCACATCCGCGGCGCTCGCCTCGACCGGTTGCGGCGTGCGCTGCACGGCGACCGTTGTCGCCTGTGGCAGGGGCGGCAGGCCGGCCTGGCCGCCGAGCTTAAACACCAGCAGGCGGCTGAGGTTGCGCACTCCAGGCGCCAGCGCCGCGTCGCCGCCGATCAGCGGCGCCGCGCCGCCCCAGCCGGCCATGACCGCCACGTACTGCTCGCCGTCCAGGCTGAAGCTGATGGGGGCGGCGACTATGCCGGTCTGCGCGGCGAAGCTCCACAGGCGCTGTCCCTTGTCCGCCGAGTAGGCGTGCAACTGGCCGTCGGCGGTGCCCTGGAACACCAGGTTGCCGGCGGTGCTCAGGGTGCCGCCGTTCCAGTAGAAGCTATGCGGCACGCGCCAGGCCTCGCGCTGGCGTACCGGGTCCCAGGCCAGCAGGGCGCCGCTCACCGCCTCGCGGGGAATCTCGTGGGTGTCGCTGAAGCCGGTGCCGGTGTTTAAACCGTCGATTTTCTTGAACGCGGCGCCCTCGTTGCGATAAACCCCAGGGACCTCCTGATAGGGGATGTACATCAGCCCGGTCTGCGGATTGAACGACATGGAGTGCCAGTTGTGCGCGCCGAACGAACTTGGCCACATCACCACCTGTTCCTTCTCATAGCGCACACCAGGCGCTTCTACTGGGCGGCCGGTGGTCAGGTCGATCTTCTCGGCCCAGGTCACCTTGCCGAACTTTTCGGCCGAGAGCAGTTCGCCGGTGGCTCGATCGAGCACATAGAAGAAGCCGTTCTTCGGTGCCTGCATCAACACTTTGCGCGGCTTGCCGTCCAGCTCCAGGGTGGCCAGAGTGATCTGCTGGGTGGCGGTGAAGTCCCAAGTCTCGCCCGGCGTGGTCTGGTAATGCCAGAGCAGTTTGCCATTGTCCGGACGCAGGGCCAGGATCGACGACAGGTACAGGTTGTCGCCGCCGCCCGGGCTGCGGATCTCGCGGTTCCACGGCGAGCCGTTACCGGTGCCGATGTACAGCAGGTCCAGCTCCGGGTCGTAGGCCATGCTGTCCCATACGGTACCGCCGCCGCCGAGTTTCCAGTACTGGTCGCCCTTCCAGGTCTTGGCCGCTGCGGCCAGTTCGGGGTGCTCGTAGGGCTGGGCCGGGTCGCCCGGCACGGTGTAGAAGCGCCAGGCCATCTTGCCGGTCTCGGCATCGTAGGCGGAGAAGAAGCCGCGCACGCCGTACTCGGCGCCGCCGTTGCCGATGATCACCTTGCCCTTCACCACACGCGGCGCGCCGGTGATGCTGTAGGGCTTGGCCGGGTCGGTGGTCTGCTCGCTCCAGACCTCGCGGCCGGTCTTGGCGTCCAGGGCGATCAGGCGACCGTCCAGTGCGCCGACGTAGACCTTGCCGTTCCACAGGGCGACGCCGCGGTTGACCGCGTCGCAGCAGGTGTAGCGGGAGTGGCCGCGATCCACCTGGGGATCGAACTGCCACAGGCGCTTGCCGCTGCGCAGGTCCACGGCCATCACCCGGCTCCAGGACAGCGAGGCGTAGAGCACGCCGTCGGACACCAGCGGGGTGGCCTCCAGGCCACGGTTGTTTTCCAGATCCAAGTACCAGGCCAGGCCCAGCTTGCCGACGTTGCCGGCGTCGATCTGCTTGAGCGGGCTGAAGCGCTGCTCGGCGTAGGTGCGGCCATGGCTGAGCCATTCGCTGCCGTCTTGCTCGCTGGCACGGATGGCGGCCTCGTCGACCTTGGCGGCCTGGGCGCCGGCGGCGACCAGCAGCGCGGTCAGTAGGCAGACGAAACGGCGTGATTGGGTGAGGTTAGGCATCACGCGAAACTCCTGTTGTTGTTGGAATGGGAAGGCAGGCGGCGGTGCTTAGAAGATGTGCAGCAGGCGCAGGTTGACCCGTCCCTGCTCCTTGAAGCCGTTGTCCACCGAGATGTCGCGGCCGAAGTTGACCATCAGCTGGTCGCTCGGGGTGACGAACCAGCTGGCCCCGACGCTGAACTTGCTGGTGTTCGGTTTGTCGTCCATGTCCAGGCCGTCCACCTCGGTCTCGCCGCCCCACAGGCGCGAGACGCCGGCACGCAGGTCGAAGCGCTCGTTGACGTGGTAGCGCAGGAACGCCTGGGCCTGGAACAGCGGCTTCTGCTTGAGAGTCTGGCTGGCGGGGCCGAAGTCGTCGTTCTTGCCGAAGAAGGTCACGTCGCCCACCAGGTCGAGGCTGAACTTGTCGCCCAGGCCCTCGATGTAGCCGGCCTGCAGCGCACCCTTCCAGCGGTTCTCGCCGAGGTTGATGGCGCGGTCGTTGTCGTAGCTGCCGGTGGGCAGCCAGAGGTGGGGGCTGATGCCGAAGTAGCGGCGTTGCTCCGGCTGGTTCACCAGCCATACGGTGGCGGCCAGCATCAGGTCGCCGGTGCCACTGTCGCTGCCCAGGGCCGACAGGTCGTCCTTGGCGCGCATGTTGCCGAAGGGCAGGAGGAACTGCGGGTCGACGATGTAGCCGCCCAGCTCCATGAAGTGCACGCCGCGCAGGATGCCGATATCCGAATCCAGGCCGGCGTCCAGCGGCAGCTTGTCGCCGTTGGCGTAGAGGCGGTTGCGTTCGGCGTGCTGGTAGTAGAGCAAGCCCACGTTGGTGCCGGCAGGCATTGCGGTGTAATCGCCGGCGTCTACGTCGAGCGCCGAGGCACCGGCGCAAAAGCTGCTCAGCAGGCCGAACAGCGAAGCATGCAGCCACTGCCGGGCCGGTTTGGGCCGAGCCGCATCTATGCTCATTTTCATGACATCACCTTTATTGTTTTGGTTTAAGATCTTGGCGCTGCCGGTTTTTTCTCCGGAGGCTGTGAAGTCATTGAGCAGATTCTGTGCCAGCTTTTTTGGCTGGAAGAAAATCAAGCTGAATCAATGATTTGTATAACAACAAGAGTCCTCGAACAGGGCGCGGGCGCCGTCTCGCCGTGAGGCTGTCTCGAACTGAGACAGTGGCCCTGGGGCGGGCTGGCCCAGTTCGAGACACCTGGCGTGAGACATATGACATGCACAGATCCAGCGACCCTTCCGCAACGCCCACCTCGGGCAAGCATCTGGTCGATTCCCAGGTAGTCGCCCGCTCCTGGCAGCGCTCGCAGCACTACGGCCTGTGCCAGCGCGACAAGCTGCTGTTCGAGGCGCCATTGGTGGCCAGTGGCAAGCAGATCGCCGAGCGCTACCGTCTGCTGCTGGACTGCGCGATGCCCGAGATGCAGCAGTTGCACGCGGCGCTGGCGCCGCAGGATTGGGTATTGGCCTGCATCGATCTGGAAGGCGTGGTGCTCAGCAGTCTGAGCGGGCGCGGCGCCGGCACCCGTGAGCTGAGCCAGGTGTGTCGCATCGGCGCGCAGCTTTCCGAGCAGAACGTCGGCACCACGGCACCGGGCTGCGCCCTGGCCGAGCGCGAGTCGGTGTTCTTCGTCGGCGAGGAGCACTATCTGGAGGAGGCCCGCCAGTTCTCCTGCCTGGCCACGCCGATCTTCGGCCTCGACGGCGGCATAGTCGGGGTGCTGGACGCCAGCAGCCGGCAGGGCGCGCCCTCGGTCTATACCCTGGAGTCGCTGGTGTTCGCTGCCCGCGCCATCGAGAACCGCCTGTTCGCCCAGCTTGGCGAGGTGCTGCTGGTACATTTGCACCATCGCCTGGACATTCTCGGCACGCCGCTGGAGGGTCTGTTGGCCTTCGACCCGGCGGGCAAGCTGCGTTGCGCCAACCGCATCGCCGGCCAGTTGCTGCATCTGGGCGAGGTGCGCGCCGGCCTGGACTTCGCCGAGCTGTTCGACATGCCCTTCGCCCACGCCGCCTGTTTTCGCCGTCACGACCTCAGTGCGCCGCTGCGCCTGCGCAGCCACCACGGCGGCGAACTGCACGCCTGCATCACTCAGGGCCCGCCGCAGCGAACGGCGCCGATGCTGGCCGAGGCGCCGCGCCCGCGGCGCAGCGCCGAGCCGCTGCCGACGCCGCACAGCGGCCCCTGCCTGCAGGACCCGGCGCTGCAGGATGCCCTGGCACGGGCGCGCAAGGCCTTCGCCCGCGACATCCCGGTGTTGATCAACGGCGAGACGGGCACCGGCAAGGAGGTCTTCGCCCGCTTGCTGCACGAGAGCAGTGCGCGGGCCGGCGAAACCTTCGTGGCGATCAACTGCTCGTCGATTCCGGCCAGCCTGATCGAGTCGGAGCTGTTCGGCCATGTCGAAGGCGCCTTCACCGGCAGCCGCAAGGGCGGCGCCATCGGCAAGATCGAGCAGGCGCACAAGGGCACGCTGTTTCTCGACGAGATCGGCGACATGCCGCTGGAGCTGCAGGGCCGCCTCTTGCGCGTGCTGCAGGAGCGCAACCTGAGCCGCCTGGGCAGCAACCAGGTTATCAAGGTGGACTGCGCGCTGATCTGCGCCACCCACCGTGACCTGCAGCAGCTCAGCGCCGAGCAGGGCTTTCGCGAGGACCTCTACTACCGCATCAACGGCCTGCGCGTGAGCCTGCCGGCACTGCGCGAGCGGCGCGACCTGGCGGCGCTGATCCAGCACCTGCTGCGCGCCGAGACCGACGCACAGCAGCCTCTCCAGCTGAGCCCAGCGGCGCTGCAGGCGCTGCTGGACTATCACTGGCCGGGCAATATCCGCCAGCTCTACCAGTGCCTGCGCCTGGCTGCGGCGCTGGCCGAGGACGACGGCGAGATCGGCGTGCAGCACCTGCCGGACGAGGTGCGCGCCGGCCGCGGCGAACAGGCCGCGGCGGTGGCGAACGAAGGGCTGACGGCGGAGGCGGGGAGTACGCTGCAGCGTGCCGAGGCGCGGGCCATTCGCGCCGCGGTGGAGGCCGCCGGCGGCAACCTCTCGGCCGCCGCGCGCAGCCTGGGCATCGCCCGCGCGACGCTGTATCGCAAGCTCAAGGGTATGGAACAGGGGTAGCAGGCCGCTCGCCTGCGTGGTGTCTGGCACGCCACCGGCGCGCCCGGAATAAAAAAGGGCAGAGGGCCGCTCGGGACAGCCCCCACCCGTAAAACTCACAGCTTGATCATCACCGTCTTCAGTTCGGTGTAGTGCTCGATGGCGGCGGCGCCCATCTCGCGGCCGATGCCGGAGAGCTTGTGGCCGCCGAACGGCAGGGCCGGGTCGAGGGCGCTGTGGCAGTTGACCCACACCGAGCCGGAGCGGATGCGTGGAATCATCCGGTGCACCGCGCCGAGGTCATTGGACCAGATGCTGGCGCCCAGGCCGTAGGGGTTGTCGTTGGCCAGGCGCACCACCTCGTCGATATCGTCGAAGGGCATGGCCACCAGCACCGGGCCGAAAATCTCCTCCTGCACCAGGCGGTGGCGCTGGTCGACGTCCACCAACACCGTCGGCTGGACGAAGTAGCCGGGGCCGAAGCCCTCGCCGCCGCAGGCGACGGTGGCGCCCAGCTCGCGGCCCAGGTTGATGTAGCCGGTGACCCGATCCTGCTGCTTGGCGGAGATCAGCGGGCCCATCTGCACGCTGGGGTCGAGGCCGTTGCCCAGCTTCATGCCGTTGGCGATGCCGGCGATGTCGGCCACCACGTTGTCGAAGTGCTTGCGCTGCACGTACAGGCGCGAGCCGGCGCAGCACACCTGGCCCTGGTTGAAGAAGATGGCGTTGGCGGCGCCGGCGGCAGCCTGCTGCAGGTCGGCATCAGCCAGCACGATGGTCGGCGATTTGCCACCCAGCTCCAGGGTCACGCGGGTCATGTTGTCCATGGCCGCCTTGCCGATCTGCTTGCCCACCTCGGTGGAGCCGGTGAAGGTCAGTTTGTCCACGCCCGGGTGGCTGGACAGCGCGGCGCCGGCGTTCAGGCCGGTGCCGGTGACCACGTTGAACACCCCGGCCGGGTACCCAGCCTCCAGAACAAGCTCGGCCAGTTTCAGCGCGCTCAGCGGGGTTTCGTCGGCCGGTTTGAGCACCAGGGTGCAGCCGCTGGCCAGCGCCGGACCGAGCTTCCAGCAGGCCAGCAGCAGCGGAAAGTTCCAGGCCACGATGGCGCCTACCACCCCCACCGCCTCGCGGCGGATATAGGCGTGGAAATCCTCGTTCGGCATCAGGGGCAGGGACGGCTCCACCGTGCTGCCCTCGATCTTGGTGGCCCAGCCGGCCATGTAGCGCAGAGAGTCGATGCACAGCTGTACGTCCATGGCGCGGGCCACCTGGGCGCTCTTGCCGTTGTTCAGGCATTCCAGCTCGGCCAGCACGTCGGCGTCCCGCTCGATCAGCTCGGCCAGGCGCCACAGCAGGTTCTGCCGTTCGCGCGGGCGGATGCGGTTCCAGGCGGAGTCGTAGAAGGCGCTGCGGGCGGCCTGAACGGCGCGGTCGACGTCTTCGGCGCTGGCCGAGGGGACGCTGGCCAGCGGCTCGCCGGTGGCCGGGTTGCGCACCTGCATGCGGCTGCCGCTGGAGGCGTCCAGCCATTGGTCGCCGATCAGCATGCGTTGCGGTCGGGCAAGGAAATCGAGGGTTTTGCGGTGTAGCGGTAGGGTTTCCATGGACGAAGCCTCTTGTTGTGGTTTTGTGTCGGGGCTTAAGCAACGCCTGTGCCAGTGCCGGCAAGGCCGTGCCAGATTGCGTCTGCGGGCTTCCGCTGGCGGTCGCGGGGCTGGCCAGGCTGTATCGAAGACATACAGCTGTCGCAAAACGAGACAGCTGCACCGCTCCGATTGAAACCGCGCAGCGGTAGCAGGCGCTGGGAACAGACGGCTTGCGTCTCCTTGGCATGCTTCCTGTTGGGAGTGCCGGCGATCTCCGCGCTCGCGGATTCCCCATAACAAGCACAACAAATGGGTACCGACATGACTCAGCTCAGCTACACCCGCGGCCCGCAGGACAACCCCCTGCTGGCCATGACCATCGGCGAAGCCTTCGATACCACGGTGCGTCTGCACGCTCGCCGCGAGGCGCTGGTGGTGCGCCATCAGAACCTGCGTTACAGCTGGGGCGAACTGGCCGAGGTGGTCGAGGACTGCGCCCGCGGCCTGCTCGCCCTCGGCCTGCTGCCGGGCGACCGGGTCGGCATCTGGGCACCGAACTGCGCCGAGTGGTGCATCGCCCAGTTCGCCACGGCGAAGGTCGGCGCGATCCTGGTCAACATCAATCCGGCCTATCGGCTGAACGAGCTGGAGTACGCGCTGAAACAGTCCGGCTGCCGCTGGCTGATCTGCGCCGAGCAGTTCAAGAGCTCCGACTACCATGCCATGCTCGCCGAGCTGATCCCGCAGCTGGCCGATAGCCCGCCCGGCGGGCTGCATGCCCCGCAGCTTGCCGAGCTGCGCGGGGTGATCAGCCTGGCGCGCACGCCGCCCGCCGGCATGCTCGGCTGGGCCAAGCTGCTCGGCCTGGCCGGGCAGATCTCCCACGACGTGCTGCGTCGCCGCCAGGCCCAGTTGCAGTTCGACGACCCGATCAACATCCAGTACACCTCGGGTACCACCGGCTTTCCCAAGGGCGCGACGCTGAGCCACTACAACATCCTCAACAACGGCTACATGGTCGGCGAGAGTCTGGGGCTGAGCGAACAGGACCGCATGGTGATCCCGGTGCCGCTGTACCACTGTTTCGGCATGGTGATGGGCAATCTCGGTTGCATGACCCACGGCAGCACCATGATCTATCCCGGCCCGGCCTTCGAGCCGCTGAGCACCCTGCAGGCGGTGGCCGAGGAGCGCGCCACGGTGCTGTATGGCGTGCCCACCATGTTCATCGCCGAGCTGGATCACCCGCGCCGCGCCGAATTCGATCTGTCCAGCCTGCGCACAGGAATCATGGCCGGTGCCACCTGCCCGATCGAGGTGATGAAGCGGGTGATCGAGCAGATGCATATGGCCGAGGTGCAGATCGCCTATGGCATGACCGAGACCAGCCCGGTGTCGACCCAGAGCGCCGCCGACGATCCGCTGGAGCTGCGCGTGGCCAGTGTCGGTCGCACCCAACCGCACCTGGAGACCAAGCTGGTCGACGAACAGGGCAACGTGGTGCCGCGCGGGCAGATCGGTGAACTCTGCACCCGCGGCTACAGCGTGATGCTGGGCTACTGGAACAACCAGGAGGCGACCCAGGAGAGCATCGACGAGGCCAAGTGGATGCACAGCGGCGATCTGGCGGTGATGGACGAGGCGGGCTACCTGAAGATTGTCGGGCGCAGCAAGGACATGATCATCCGCGGCGGCGAGAACATCTATCCGCGCGAGATCGAGGAGTTCCTCTTCACCCACCCGGCGGTGGCCGACGTGCAGGTGATCGGCATTCCCGACAGCAAGTACGGCGAGGAAGTGGCCGCCTGGGTCAAGCTGCACCCGGATCAGGCACTCACCGCCGAGGCGCTCGCCGAGTACTGCAAGGGGCGCATCGCGCACTTCAAGGTGCCGCGCCACTTCCGCTTCGTCGAGGAGTTCCCCATGACAGTAACCGGCAAGGTGCAGAAGTTTCGCATGCGCGAACTGATGCAGGCTGAGCTGGCACCGCCGCTGCGCCTGGTCGGCCGCTGAGCGGCTGGCCTCGCGTCGGCGGCGCAGGCAAACTGGGCCGCGTTGCAGGACGGGGCTGACGCGGGGCGGCATGGCAGTGGAGAAGGGCACCATCTCGGTACAACTGGTCGGCGAGGCGTTGCTCGAGGCGCGCCGCCGCGGGCTCGACGTGGCGGCGCTGCTGGAGCGCGTCGGCCTGCCTGCACAGGCGCTGGAGCGCCCCTACGGGCGTGTGCCTTCGGCGCTCTACGGCCAGCTCTGGCGCGCTCTGGCGGCGAGCATGGACGACGAGTTCTTCGGCATGAACGCCCGGCGCATGAAGGCCGGCAGCTTCTCCTTCATGGCTGCCATCGCCCTGCGCGAGCCCACCCTGGGCGCGGCGCTGGAACGGGTGCTGGCCTTCTGCGGCCTGGTCTTCGACGGCCTCAGCCCGCGCCTGGTGCAGCAGGGCAGCCTGGCCGAAATCGCCCTGGACGAGCCGGACGGTCAGCACAGTCGGGCCTTCGCCTACTTCACCCTGTGGCTGATGGTGCATGGCCTGCTGTGCTGGCTGGCCGGCCGGCGCCTGCCGATCCTCGGCATCGACCTGCGCTGTCCCGCGCCGGGCTATCTCGAAGACTACCGGGTGATGTTCTGCGACAACCTGCGCTTCGAGCGCCCCTCCAGCCGCCTGCTGTTCAACGCCGACTGCTTGGCGCAGCCGGTGCGCCGCAGCGAGCGCGAACTGAAGCGCTTTCTGGCCGGCGCACCAGCCAATATCCTGGTGCGCTACCGCGACCCGCAAAGCCTGGGGGCGCGTATTCGTGCCTATCTGCGCTCGCTGAGCGCCGCACGCTGGCCCGACTTCGAGGCGCTCAGCAGCCACTTCTACATGGCGCCCTCGACCCTGCGCCGCAAGTTGGCCCAGGAGGGCCAGTCGTACCAGGGGCTCAAGGATCAGGTGCGGCGCGAACTGGCTATCACCCGCTTGGATGCCGGCGAGGGCGATTTCGTCGAGCTGGCCGGCGTGCTCGGTTTCGCCGACATCAGCGCCTTCTACAAGGCGTTCAAGAAGTGGACCGGCTCTACGCCGGGGCAGTACCGCGCGCTGATGCACCCGACGCCCGATTGTCCAAAGCGCTCAGAGCGATAGACGACTTTCGCCATTGTCGACGGCGGCGCTCGGCGCGAGCATGGTTCTGACTCGTTGCTGGAGCGTGCTATGCGTATCGAAGATTCCGTATTTCTGATCACCGGTGGCGGCTCCGGCCTGGGCCTGGCCGCTGCCCGTCAGCTGCTGGGCCAGGGCGGCAAGGTGCTGCTGCTGGATATCAATGCCGAAGCGGGGCAGCGCGCTGCCGCAGAGCTGGGCGAGGGCGCCCGCTTCGTGCAGGCCGACATCACCCGCGAGGAGGATGGCCGTGTGGCCGTGGCGCAGGCACTGGAGGCCTTTGGCGCCGTGCACGGGCTGGTCAACTGCGCCGGTATCGCACCGGCCGAGAAGATACTGGGGCGCAGTGGCGTGCATGGCCTGGACAGCTTCCGCCGCACCGTCGAGGTCAACCTGATCGGCAGTTTCAACCTGCTACGCCTGGCCGCCGAGGCCATGGCGCAGAACCCGCCGAATGCCGAGGGCGAGCGCGGGGTGATCGTCAATACCGCTTCGGTGGCGGCCTTCGACGGGCAGATCGGTCAGGCCGCCTATGCCGCCTCCAAGGGCGGGGTGGCCGCCATGACCCTGCCGGCGGCGCGCGAGCTGGCGCGCTCGGGCATCCGCGTGATGTGCATCGCCCCGGGCATCTTCGAGACGCCGATGATGGCCGGCATGCCGCAGGAGGTGCGCGACTCGCTGGCCGCCGGCGTGCCGTTCCCGCCGCGCCTGGGCCGCCCCGAGGAATACGCCGCGCTGGTGCGCCACATCGTCGAGAACCCCATGCTCAACGGCGAGGTGATCCGCCTCGATGGCGCGCTGCGTATGGCGGCGAAGTAACCGACACATGACCCGGATTGCGGCTTGACCGCAACCCATGGCACCCCAACGACTTTCAGGAGACAACCATGTCTGCAACCGATCCGGTCGTGATCGTCAGCGCCGCCCGTACCCCCATGGGCGGTTTTCTCGGTGACCTGGCCGGCCTGTCCGCCGCCGAACTGGGCGCCGCCGCCATTCGCGCCACCCTGGAGCGCGCCGGCCTCGCGGCCGAGGCGGTGGATACCGTGCTGATGGGCTGCGTGCTGCAGGCCGGCCAGGGGCAGGCCCCGGCGCGCCAGGCAGCGCTCGGCGCGGGCCTGAGCCAGGCGGCGCAGTGCACCACGTTAAACAAGATGTGCGGCTCGGGCATGCAGGCGCTGATGCTCGGCCACGACCAGCTGCTGGCCGGCAGCGCCGAGGTGTTGGTGGCCGGCGGCATGGAGAGCATGTCCAACGCGCCTTACCTGCTACCGCGCGCCCGCGCTGGCTATCGCATGGGCCACGGCCAGGTGCTCGACCATATGTTCCTCGACGGCCTGGAAGACGCCTACGAGCGCGGCCGGCTGATGGGTACCTTCGCCGAGGACTGCGCGCAGAGCTACGGTTTCACCCGCCAGGAGCAGGACGCCTACGCCTTGGAGTCGCTGCGCCGGGCGCAGCAGGCGATGGAGGCCGGCCATTTTGCCGACGAGATCGTCGCGGTCGAGGCTCCGGCCGGGCGCGAGCGGCGCCTGATCGCCGCCGACGAGCAGCCGCCCAAGGCCAGGCCGGAGAAAATCCCCACGCTCAAGCCGGCGTTCCGCGACGGCGGCACGGTGACCGCGGCCAACTCCAGCTCGATCTCCGACGGCGCCGCGGCCCTGCTGCTGATGCGCCAGTCCGAGGCTGAGCGGCGCGGCCTGAGCCCGCTGGCGCGCATCGTCGCCCATGCCGGCCACGCCCAGGCGCCGAACCTGTTCACCAGCGCGCCGGTCACCGCGATCCAGCGTGTGCTGGCGCGCAGCGGCTGGAGCCTGGACGAGGTGGACCTGTTCGAGATCAACGAGGCCTTTGCCGTGGTGCCCATGGTCGCCATGCGCGATCTGGACATCCCCCACGCCAGGCTCAACGTGCACGGCGGCGCTTGCGCCCTCGGCCACCCGATCGGCGCGTCCGGCGCGCGCATTCTGGTGACCCTGCTCGCGGCGCTGCAGCAGCGCGGCTACAAGCGCGGCGTGGCCGCGGTGTGCATCGGCGGCGGTGAGGCCACGGCGGTAGCCATCGAGCTGTATTGATGGCTGTAGGGTGTCACGGGGCCACCTAGGCCGTGCGCACCATGGTTCGTGTCATTGATTAACCCGCATTATCGGAGCCAGCCATGCTGCCCAACGAAGAACAACTACTGATCCGCGACATGGCACGCCAGTTCGCCCAGGAACGGCTCAAACCCTTCGCCGCCGACTGGGATCGTGAGCATCGCTTCCCCGCCGAGGCCATCGCCGAGATGGGCCAGCTGGGTTTCATGGGCATGCTGGTGCCGGAGCAGTGGGGCGGCGCCGAGACCGGCCACCTGGCCTACGCCATGGCCCTGGAAGAGGTGGCGGCGGGTGATGGCGCCTGCTCCACCATCATGAGCGTGCACAACTCGGTGGGCTGCATGCCGATCCTGAAATACGGCAGCGAGGCGCAGAAACAGCGCTTTCTCCGCCCGCTGGCCGAAGGCAGCATGCTCGGCGCCTTCGCCCTGACCGAGCCGCAGGCCGGCTCCGACGCCAGCGACCTGCGCACCCGCGCCCGGCGCGACGGCGGGCACTACGTGCTGAGCGGCGCCAAGCAGTTCATCACCTCCGGCAGTCATGCCGGCATGGTCATCGTCTTCGCCGTCACCGACCCGGGGGCCGGCAAGAAGGGCATCAGCGCCTTTATCGTACCCACCGACACGCCGGGTTTCTCCGTGGTGCGGGTGGAGGACAAGCTCGGCCAGCATGCCTCGGACACCTGCCAGATCCAGCTCGACGAGGTGCGCATCCCGGCCGAGCTGCGCCTGGGCGAGGAGGGCGAGGGCTACCGCATCGCACTGGCCAACCTGGAAGGTGGGCGCATCGGCATCGCCGCGCAAGCGGTGGGCATGGCCCGCGCCGCGTTCGAGGCGGCGCGCGACTACGCCCATGAGCGGGTCACCTTCGGCAAGCCGATCATCGAGCACCAGGCGGTGGCGTTCCGCCTGGCCGACATGGCCACCCAGATCGCCGTGGCGCGGCAGATGGTGCACCACGCCGCCTGCCTGCGCGAAGCCGGCCTGCCATGCCTGAGCGAGGCCTCGATGGCCAAGCTGTTCGCCTCGGAGATGGCCGAGCGGGTGTGCTCCGCGGCGATCCAGACCCTGGGCGGTTACGGCTACCTCAAGGACTTCCCGGTCGAGCGCATCTACCGCGACGTGCGCGTGTGCCAGATCTACGAAGGCACCAGCGACGTGCAGCGGATGGTCATCGCGCGCGGCTTGTGACGCAGCTAGGCCGAGCGCCGCGGCGAGTCCCCGTTCGCTCTGGGCAAGGGCGCCGGGGCGTGCGCGACCACCGGCTGGGCGCGTTCCGTCTCGCCGCCCAGCCAGGCGATAAATAGCGAGAACAGCTCGGCCTGGGAGCCGATCTGCAGCTTGGTGTAGAGATTCTTGCGGTGCATGCGCACCGTCTCCGAGGAAATCTCCAACAGGCGTGCGCTGGACTTGGCCGAGTGGCCGCGCAGCAACAGGTGGCACACCTCCAGCTCGCGGGCGGTGAGCAGGCCCTCGCCGAAGCTCATAAAGGCCTCGCGCAGCTGCTGCTCGAAGTCGGCGCCCTGGGCCTGCTCCGCGTTGCCGGTTTCGCGCCAGTGCTGCCGGCCCAGTTCCAGGATCACCGGCGCCAGGCTGCGCAGCAGCTGCAGCTGCTCGGCCTGGAAGGGCCGGGCGCTAAGGCCGTTATACAGGCTGATCGAGATGCGCTGCCCGGCATCGAGCTCCAGCATAAAGTAGCAGTCCTCCACCGAGCCGGCGCCCAGGTAATAGGTCTTGTAGTACTGGCTGTCGAAGAAGTCGTCCGGGGCGATCTCGCCCAGGCTGTAGAAACCCTCGGGCAGGCCCTGGTCCACCGCCAGGCAGAAGGGGTCGAGCAGGTAGCCGCGGGAGAAGTAGCGCTGCAGCAGCAGCTCGCGATTTTCCGCCGGAATGCCGCGCTCGTAGAGCAGGCGGGGGGCGCCGCCGATGCGCTCCAGGTTGATCATCACCGACTCCACGGGCACCAGGCTGGCCAGGGCATCGATCAGGGTCTCGGCGAACTGCGCGCCGTGGCAGGCCGCCATGGCCCGGGCCAGGGCCTGGTGCCAGCGCTGCAGGCTGTCCGGGGCAAGCATGGGCACACACCTTTCTATTACGGGGGTGGCCAGCATACCGCAGCGGCGCAGGCCCGGGCCGGCATACCCTCAAATGAGGTATGGCCGCCCGGGCCGCGGCTTCTTAGCCTGCAGGCAACAGTCCCGCAGGAGTCAGCCCATGTCTATCGTTACCCCCATGCCCACCGCCGTTCGCGACCAGGCCAGCTTGGCGGCCCTGGATCGTGCCCACTATATGCACGGCTACCACCTGTTCGACGAGCACCGCCAGCAGGACGCCCTGCAGATCGGCGGCGGCGATGGCGCCTATATCCAGGACCTGGCCGGCAACCGCTACCTGGACGCGGTGGGCGGCATGTGGTGCACCAATATCGGCCTGGGCCGCGAGGAAATGGTCGAGGCCATTGCCGCCCAGACCCGCCAGCTGGCCTACGCCAACCCCTTCTGCGACATGGCCAACCCGCGCGCGGTGGAGCTGTGCGCCAAGCTGGCCGAGCTGGCCCCGGGCGATATCGACCATGTGTTCCTCACCACCGGCGGCTCCACCGCGGTGGATACGGCGATCCGCCTGGTGCACTACTACCAGAACTGCCGCGGCCTGCCGCACAAGAAGCAGATCCTGACCCGGCGCCACGCCTACCACGGCTCCACCTACCTGGGCATGTCCCTGGGCGGCAAGCAGGTGGACCGCGAGGGCCAGTTCGACTTTATCCAGGACGGCATCCACCACCTCAGCGGCCCCTATCCCTACCGCGCCCCCGCCGGCCTGAGCCAGGCCGAGTACCTGGAGAGCCTGGTGGCCGAGTTCGAGGCCAAGGTGCTGGAGCTGGGCCCGGACCAGGTGGCGGCCTTTATCGGCGAGCCGGTGTTCGGCTCCGGCGGGGTGATGGTGCCGCCCGCCGGCTACCACCGGCGTATCTGGGAACTGTGCCGGCGCTACGACATCCTCTATATCGCCGACGAGGTGGTCACCTCCTTCGGCCGCCTCGGCCACTTCTTCGCCAGCGAGGCGGTGTTCGGCGTGCAGCCGGACATCATCACCACCGCCAAGGGCCTGACCAGCGGCTATCAGCCCCTGGGCGCCTGCCTGTTCTCCGAGCGCATCTGGCAGGTGATCGCCGAGCCGGGCCAGGGCCGCTGCTTCACCCACGGCTTCACCTACTCCGGGCACCCGGTGGCCTGCGCCGCGGCGCTGAAGAACATCGAGATCATCCAGCGTGAGGGCATCCTGGCGCATGTCGAGGAGGTCGGCCGCTATTTCGAGGAGCAGCTCAGGACGTTGCTCGACCTGCCCATAGTCGGCGACGTGCGTGGCCTGCGCTTTATGGCCTGCGTCGAGTTCGTCGCCGACCAGGCGAGCAAGGCGCTGTTCCCCGAGGCGCTGAATATCGGTGAGTGGGTGCACCTGCGGGCGCAGAAACGCGGCCTGCTGGTAAGGCCCATGGTGCACCTGAACGTGATGTCGCCGCCTTTGATCCTGACCCGCCAGCAGGTGGACTTTATCGTCCGGGTGCTGCGCGAAAGCATTCTGGAGACCCTGGAAGATCTTCAACAGGCCGGTCACTACTAGCGTTTTTGGCGCTCCCACTTTACTCACAGAAGGAAGGCCCCCAATGGACGACAACAAGAACAAGGTCCTGCGCTTTCGCGACGTCACCCTCTACACCGTCTCGGCCATGCTGTTTATGGATCAGATCGCCCTGGCCGCATCCCTCGGCGCCACCAGCCTGTTCTGGTGGGCCTATGTGCTGGTGCTGCTGTTCGTGCCCATGGCCCTGATGACCGCCGAGCTGGGCACCACCTACCCCGGCAGCGGTGGGGTCTACCACTGGGTGCGGCTGGCCTTCGGCGCCCGCTGGGGCGCGCGCCTGTCATGGATGTACTGGGTCAATAACGCGCTGTGGATGCCCTCGGTGTATATCCTCTTCGCCGCCATGCTCAGCGAGTTCTTCCTGCCGGATCTGAGCCTGTGGACGCAGATCGCCATCGGCATCAGCCTGGCCCTGCTCACCGCGCTGTTCAATGCGGTCAAGCTGGGCATCGGCAAGTGGCTGCCCAACATGGGGGCGCTGATGAAGCTGGTGGCGGTGCTGGCCTTGGGGGTAGGCGGTATTCGCTACGGGCTGCAGCACGGCTTCGCCAACCCCCTGACCCTGGATACCCTGATCCCCTCATCGGGGATGGCGATCGCTGCCCTGGGCATCATGGTCTACGGCATCATGGGTACCGAACTGGCCTGCTGCAGCGCCCCGGAGATGCGCAACCCGGTGCGCGACATTCCCCGGGCGATCCTCGCCGCCGGCCTGCTGATCGCCGCCTTCAACGTGTTCGGCACCCTCGGCGTGCTGGCCGCGGTGCCCAGCGACCAGACCGACGTGACCAAGATCTTCGCCGAGTCGCTGTACCAGATGTACGGCCACGACGGCCTGGGCGGCGCCTTCGCCAGCCTGATCGCCTGCTTCGTGCTGTTCACCCTGTTCACCAATATGGTCACCTGGAGCATGGGCACCAACCGTGCGGCGGTAGCGGCAGCCAAGGCCGGCGAGCTGCCCGCGCTGTTCGGCGTGGTCCATCCGCGCTACCACACCCCGGTGGGCCCGGCGTTGCTGGCCTCGACGGTGAGCATCGTGGTGATGCTGGTCTACGGCCTGGTGGCCAGCAGCGCCGAGGAGCTGTTCTGGACCCTGCTGTCGATCTTCGCGATGATCTTTATGCTGCCCTATGTGCTGATGAGCCTGGCCTTTATCAAGCTGCGCCTGCATGACCCGCGACCGCGGCCATTCCGCCTGCCCCTGGGCAACGTCGGCGCCTGCCTGTGGGCGGCAGTGGTGGGGCTGCATGTGCTGGCCGGCATCCTGCTGTTCGTGGTCACCCCCGGCGAGCCGATGGACTGGGACTACAGCGGCAAGATCCTGCTCGGGGTCGGTCTGGCGCTGGCCATCGGCGAGTGGCTGATTCGCGCCAGCAGCAGGCAGCAGGCGCAACAGGCCCTGGCTCTGCAGGGGCGCTGACGGATCGCGGATGATCCTGTACAGTCGTTCAGCGCTGC
The DNA here is from genome assembly GCF_056859475.1 of Halopseudomonas sp. L-58. Classification (NCBI taxonomy): domain Bacteria; kingdom Pseudomonadati; phylum Pseudomonadota; class Gammaproteobacteria; order Pseudomonadales; family Pseudomonadaceae; genus Halopseudomonas; species Halopseudomonas sp. L-58. The sequence goes on along the minus strand of NZ_JBSXON010000081.1, from coordinate 21,121 downwards.
GTTCAGAGCCTGCTACGACTGTATAAGGATCGGCCATGACCCACCCGACTCGTTTCGCCCGCCTGGAGCCCGAGCTGCGCAAGTCGCATCTGGTCGAGGCCACCCTCAAGTGCCTCAAGCAGCACGGCTTCCAGGGCGCCTCGATCCGCAAGATCTGCGCCGAGGCGGGGGTCTCGGTGGGGCTGATCAACCACCATTACGGCGGCAAGGACGAGCTGGTGGCCGAGGCCTATCTGACCGTCACCGGACGGGTCATGGGGCTGCTGCAGGAGGCCGTCAGCCAGGCCGAACCGACCCCGCGCGCGCGCCTGTCGGCCTTCTTCCAGGCCTCCTTCTGCCGCGAGCTGCTCGACCCGCAGCTGCTGGAGGCCTGGCTGGCCTTCTGGGGCGCGGTGAAGACCGCCGAGGCGATCAACCAGGCTCACGAGCACTCCTATGGCGAGTACCGGCGCATGCTCGCCGCGGTGCTCGCCCAGCTGGCGGCCGAGCACCGGTGGCCGGGCTTCGATGCCGAGCTGGCAGCCATCGGCCTGTCGGCCCTGCTCGACGGCCTGTGGCTGGAGTCCGGGCTCAATCCCAACACCTTTACCCCGGCCCAGGGCGTGCTGCTGTGCGAGGCCTGGGTCGACGGTCTGGAGGCCGGCGGTTATCGCCGCTTCCTTTCGGGGGAGGATGTTGATCAAGTGTTCAGCAATGGCTAGAGTGGCCAGGCGAACCCCCGCGACCTTCCACCTATAACGACAAGAGTGGCCGCTTCCATCGGAGCGGCAGGAGCGAGCGCATGACGGCCATGGCCCGTGTATTGATCGTCGACGACGATCCGGTAATCCGTGAGTTGCTGGCCTCCTACCTGCAGCGCGACGGCTATGAGGTGCTCTGCGCCGAAACCGCCGAGCAGGCCGAGGCCTGCCTGCAGGAGCAGCCGGTGGAGCTGGTGATGCTGGATATCCGCCTGCCCGGCAAGGACGGCCTGACCCTGACCCGCGAGCTGCGCGTGCGCTCGGAGGTGGGCATCATCCTGATCACCGGCCGCGACGACGAGATCGACCGCATCGTCGGCCTGGAATGCGGCGCCGACGACTACCTGGCCAAGCCCTTCAACCCCCGCGAGCTGATGTCGCGGGCGAAGAACCTGATCCGCCGGGTGCGCCATGCCCAGGCCGCCGGGCCGGCGGAGGAGGGCCGCCAGCTGCGCCAGTTTGCCGACTGGACCCTGGACCTGGATCGCCGCCGCCTGCTGGCCTCCGATGGCCGCGAATGCCTGCTGACCCATGGCGAGTTCCAGCTGCTTAGCGTGTTTCTGCGCAACAGCGGGCATACCCTCAGCCGCGATCAGCTGATGGACCAGATCCGCAACCGCGAATGGCTGCCCAACGACCGCTCCATCGATGTGCTGGTGGGCCGCCTGCGGCGCAAGCTGCAGGACGATCCGGCCGACCCGCGGCTGATCATCACCATCCATGGCGCCGGCTATCTGTTTAGTGCCCCGGTCAGCTCGCGGGCATGAAGCCTTGGCTGTTGCTGGGCCTGCTGCTGGCGGCCGGCCTGGCCCGGGGCGAGGCGCCGACCCTGCGCTACTGCGACCACCCGGTGTATCCGCCGATTTCCTGGAGCGATGCCGCAGGTAGTGTGCAGGGCGTGGCGCCGCGGGCGGTGCGCGAGGTGGCCGAGCGCCTGGGCTTGGCCCTGGAGATCGTGGTGCTGGGCAACTGGCAGCGCTGCCTGAGTGATGCCGGCGAAGGCCGGGTCGACCTGGTGATCGCCTACCGTTCGGCCGAGCGTGAGGCCCAGCTGCTGTTTAGCCAGGAGCCGCTGCTGCAGGAGGAAGTGGCGCTGTTTTACAACCGTGAGCGGCCGCTTAAGGTGCATCGCCTGGAGGACCTGGCCGGTTATCGCGGCGGCCTGCTGTTCGGCGAGAGCTACGGCCAGGCCTTCGACCAGCTGGTGGCGGCCCATGGCAATGTCGAGCGGGTGGCCAGCAATCAACAGAACTTCGGCAAGCTGATCCGCGGGCGCATCGACTTTATCGCCCATGAGCGGCGCACCGGTCAGCTGTTCGTCGAGTACCTGCCGGGGGCCGAGCGTATCGCCATGGCGCCGCTGACCCTGGCGGTGGATCAGCTGCATTTCGCCATTTCCCGGCGCTCGCCCCTGGTGGCCTGGCAGGGGCGTATCGATGCCGAGCTTCGCCGCCTGCGCGAGGAAGGCGCGGTAGAGCGCTGGCTGGCGGAGAGCGAGGCGGCCTATCGAACCATGCAGGAGGCCACCCGGTGAGCCTGCGCCTGCCGGCGCTCAGCGGCCTGTCGCGGCGCCTGCTGCGCTTTATCCTGCTGTTCAGCCTGTGCTTTACCCTGCTCGCCGGGGCGCTGCAGCTGGTGCTGGAGTACCGCCGCGAGATGGCCGGGGTGGAGTCGCGCCTGGAGCTGATCCGCAGCGGCTACCTGGCCAGCATCGAGCGTAGCCTGTGGGATCTCAACCAGGAACAGTTGACGGTGCAGCTGCGCGGCCTGGTGGACTTCCCCGATATCGCCTGGGTGCGTCTGCAGAGCAGCGACTTCGATCTGCTCAAGGGCCGGCGCGAGGCCGCCGAGCCGCTGCGTCGCGAGCGCTTCGCGCTGGTCTACCGCGCACCGGATGGCCAGCCGCGCAGCCTCGGTAGCCTGGAGGTGGCGGTGGATATCGCCAGCATCCACCGCCGCCTGTGGGCCAGCGGCCTGGCCAACCTGCTGTGGATGGCCCTGTTTATCTGCGGCCTGGCCATCACCCTGGCCTGGCTGTTCCACCGCCTGGTCACCCGCCACCTGCTGGCCATGGCCGAGTTCTCCCGTCATCTGGGTGCCGGTAGCTGGCAGCAGCCGTTGCAGCTGGCCAAGGCGGCCCGTGCCGACGACGAGATCGATCAGGTGGCCCACGCCCTGGAGGACCTGCGCCAGGCCATGCTCGCCGACCTGCGCCGGCGCGAGGCCGATCGCCAGGCCCTGGTCGGTCGCCAGGACGAACTGCAGCGCATGGTCGAGCAGCGCACCGCCAGCCTGCACCAGGCCAAGGAACAGGCCGAGGCGGCCAACCGCGCCAAGTCGCGCTTTCTTGCCACCATGAGCCACGAGCTGCGCACGCCGCTCAATGGCATCCTCGGGATGGCCGAACTGCTTCGCGAGGCGTTGCCGGCCGAGCCTGATCGCTTGCGCCTGCGCGCCCTGCACAAGGCCGGTGAGGGCCTGCTGGCGCTGCTCAACGACCTGCTGGATTTCGCCAAGCTGGAGGAGGGCGAGGCCCGCGCCGAGCCGGTGGCCTTTGCCTTGGGCGAACTGCTGGATGAGGTGGTGACCCTGCTCGAACCCCGCGCCCAGGCCAACGGCACCCAGATGCAGGTGCGTCTGGACGCCGCGGTGGGGCCCTGGCTACTGGGCTGCGAACAGTTCCTGCGCCAGGTGCTGACCAACCTGCTGGCCAATGCCATCAAGTTCACCGCCGGCGGCCGGGTGTGTCTGAGCGTCGAGCTGCTGGGCGAGCACAGCCAAGGCCAGCAACTGCGCATTCAGGTGGAGGACGACGGTATCGGCATCGCCGAGGCGGTACAGGGGCGTATCTTCGAGCGCTTCGTCCAGGCCGACGAGCAGGTGGCGCGGCGTTATGGGGGGGCCGGCCTGGGGCTGGCCATCTGCAAGCGCCTGGTGCAGGCCATGGGCAGCGAGATCCAGCTGCACAGCCGTGAGGGGCAGGGCAGCCGCTTCTGGTTCGAGCTGTGGCTGCCCCGGGTGCAGGCACCGCAGGCGCCGCAGCCGGTGCCGGCCGTGCCCCTGGCGGCGCGCCGGGTGCTGGTGGTGGAGGACGTGCCGCTTAACCGTGAGGTGGCCCGTGGCCTGCTTGAGCGTGAAGGCCAGTGGGTGAGCCTGGTCGAGGATGCCGAGCCAGCCCTGGCGCTGTGCCGTCAGCAGCGCTTCGATCTGATCCTGCTGGACGTGCACCTGCCCGGCTGCAGCGGGGTCGAGCTATGCCAGCGGATTCGCGCCGATGCTCAGGGGCTAAATCGCGATACGCCCATCTACGCCTTTACCGCCAGCCTGCAGGCGAGCAAGGTGCAGGGCTACCTGCAGGCCGGCATGCAGGGGGTGATCGGCAAGCCCATCGACCTGGCCCTGCTGCGCCAGGCCCTGGCCCGCTGCACGCCGGCCGAAGTCTGGCTGGACGCGGCCCGGCTGCGCGAACATGCCGAGCAGTTGGGTGGAGAGCGCCTGGGGCAGTTGCTCGGCCTGCTGCTGCACAGCCTGCAGGAGCAGGGCGCACTGCTGCGCGCGGCCCTGCAACGGCGCCAGGCCGTGCCCTTGCAGGAGGCCGCTCACCGTCTGGCCAGCGCCTGCGACAGCCTTGGCGCCCTGGCCCTGGGCCAACTGCTGCGTCAGCTGGAGCAGGCCGCCGAAGCGGGCGCCGAGTTGCCCTGGGACGACTGGCAGGCCCGTCTGCAGGCGGCGTTGGCAGCCACCGAGGCGGCCGTAGTCGGGGGTTGGGGAGCAATGGAACTGAAAACCAACGTAAGCCGAATTAGAGTTCGTTTTACTCGTCAGCGACTGCGAATTAACGAACTTTGATTCGTGAGAAAGGTTTATTGCACTGATTTTCGGGTGTTGGTGACCTTTCCTCGCGATAGCGGAAACGGTTTCATAAAACGGTCGTTTTTCGAAACTATCCAGACGTTGCAAGGGTTTGCGGGGCAGCGACTGAGCTTAAGTGCACTTTCTGTTCCGTTGCTCCCCCAACCCCAACCCCGACTGCAACGCCAGCGTCTGCTGCTGATCGGCAGGTTGCAGCGTTTGCAGCGCCTGGGCCTGGCCGACGAGGCCCAGCCCGGCACGTGGACCGTCCACAACGATGCGGAAAAGACCCTGCGCGCCCTGGGCGAGCGCGGCGACATCATCCGCACCATGCAGCGGGCCATGCGCGGCGAGCCACGCGAACTGGCGGTGTTCGAGCCTGGGGACGATGGCCGAACCATCCTCGGCCGCGTGGCCGCGAAGGGGCTGGCCGACGAACTGCACGACCGGGGCTATCTGGTCATCGACGGCGTGGACGGCAAGGCCCACTACGTTGCGCTCAACGCCCGCGACGAGCTGGCGAACTATCCGACCGGCGCCGTGGTGGAGGCAAGGAGATCGGCTGACGTGCGCGCGGCCGACAAGAACATCGCCGCGTTGGCGAGCGATGGCCTGTACCGCACCGACCACCACCTTGCCATCGCGCAGGGTCAGGCCGTGCCCGGCCGCGATCCGCAGGAAGTGGTCGCGTCCCACGTCCGCCGGCTGGAAGCCTTGCGCCGTGCCGGTATCGTGGAACGGGTGGCCGAGGGGCTATGGAAGGTGCCGGACGACTTGCCCGAGCAGGGCCGTCGCTACGATGCGCAGCGCCTGGGCGGCGTGGCGGTGGAGCTGAAATCGCACCTGCCCATCGAGCGGCAGGCCCGCGTGATCGGAGCCACCTGGCTCGACCAGCAGTTGATCGGCGGCGGCTCGGGCCTGGGCAACCTGGGCTTTGGCAGCGAGGTCAACCAGGCGATGCAGCAGCGCGCCGAATTCCTGGCCGAACAGGGGCTGGCAGAGCGGCGCGGGCAGCGCGTAATCCTCGCGCGCAATCTATTGGCGACACTACGCGATCGGGATGTGATTCGGGCTGCCAAGGATATTGCCACCGAAACCGGGCTGGAACACCGTCTGGCGGCCGATGGCCAGCGCGTGACCGGCATCTACCGGCGCAGCCTCATGCTCGCCAGTGGCCGCTTTGCCATGCTCGATGATGGTATGGGGTTCAGCTTGGTGCCATGGACGCCGGTCATCGAACAACGACTCGGCATGCTGATTTCTGGGCAGGTACATGGTGGCACCCTATCCTGGCAAATCCGACGGCAGCAGGGTTTATCCGTTACCTGACGCCAGCAGCGATTGAGCACCTACCGACCGGATGCGTCTACAGCCGTTCAGCGTCCGGCAAACTGCGGGACTCGCTTTGCGACGAACGCGTGAACCGCTTCCAGCGAATCTGTGGTTTTCGAGGCTCGATTCATTTCGGCCGCCTCCAGCCTCAATGAGGTCGCCAGATCACTCTCGAAGGCAGCGAGTTGCAGGCGCTTGGCGCCCGCATAACCTTGCGTTGGTCCGACCGAAAATTGCACCGCCATACGCCGCGCTTCGCCCAGCAGGCTCTCGCCAGGAACCACTTTCTCGACCAATCCCCAGGCCAAGGCCTCGTCCGAACTGACTACGCGATTGGTCAAGATCATGTCTCGTGCGCGTCGTCCACCCACTGCGCGTGGAAGTAGCCAGCTGATGCCGAAATCCCCCGCGTATCCGAGGCCGGTATGGGCCGCCACAAACTTCGTCCCACTTGCGGCAATCAGGTAGTCAGAGGCCAAGGCAAGCCCGAGACCGCCTCCGGCCTCCGGCTACCGCGCCTTGTACGGCGCAGACTACCGGGAACGGCAGGCTGGCGAATTGAGGAATCATGCTTTCGGCCACTCTCAGTTCGTCATCGACCAAGGTAGACAACGCATCGCCTGCGGCCACCATTTCTTCGATGTCGCCTCCGCAACTGAACATCCGGCCCTCGCCGCGCAGCAGCAAAGCTCGAATCGAGCCATCGCGTTCGACATCTGCAATGACACCAGCGAGCACGTTTACGACCGACGTGCTCAACGCATTCATTTTTTTTGGCGAGTTGAGTGTTATGGTCGCGACGGCACCATTCTTTTCGAGAATTACCGGATTTCCAGGCATGCTGACGTTCCCTGATTGATCAAAATTTCAGCGTCAGCGCGGCGCCATGCGAATGGCACCATCCACACGAATGGACTCGGCATTCATGTAGCCGCAAGTAACGAGAAACTCGACGGCCTGCGCGAATTCATCGGGGTCGCCTAAACGCTTGGGAAAGGGCACGCTGGCCGCCAGCGCCTGTTTGACGTTGTCCGGCAGGCCCAGCAGCAACGGTGTACCGAAGATCCCCGGCATGATGGTGTTGATCCGGATCCCTTCGTCCATCATGTCGCGCGCGATTGGCAGGGTCATGCCCACGATGGCTGCCTTGCTGGCCGCATAGCTGGCCTGGCCGACCTGGCCGTCCTGCGCGGCGGCCGAAGCGGTGTTGACGATGGCGCCGCGGTCGCCATCGGCCAGCGGCGCGAGCGTCAACATGCCCGCAGCTGACTTGGCGATGCAGCGGAAGCTGCCCACCAGGTTGATCTGAATGATGCGATTGAAACGATCTGCCGCGCATGGGCGGATTTCGCCGGTTTTCTTGTCGCGGCTGACAGTCTTGACGGCGTCGGCCGTGCCGGCGCAGTTGACCAGAACGCGCTCCTGCCCGATCGCGGCGCGGGCCTTGGCGAAGGCTGCGTCCACCTGCTCCTCGGACGTCACGTCCACATTGCAATAAACGCCGCCAAGCTCGCTTGCCAACGCCTGGCCGACGGCTTCATTCATGTCGAAGATGGCGACTTTGACGCCGTGGCTGGCCAAGAGCCGGGCCGTGGCAGCTCCCAGACCGGAAGCCCCCCCGGTGATGACGGCAGAAATGTCGGAATTCAGTTTCATGGTTTTTCCTTGATAGATGACAGACAGGCGTTATTGGCCAGTGAAGTTGGGGGCACGCTTGTCCAGGAATGCCGCTTGCCCTTCCAGGTTGTCGGCCGAACGCAAAACGACGAAGAAATTGCGCTTCTCATGCTCCAGGCCCTGCGCGAGCGGAGTTTCAAAGCTGGCCAAGGCCGCATCTTTCGCGAGCGCCACGGCCAGCGGCGAATTGGCCGCAATCCGGCTGGCCATCGCCAACGCCGTCGGCAGGGCCTGGCCGTCAGCCGTCACTTCGGCGACGATGCCGACGTCGCAGGCCTTGCGGGCGTCGATGAAATCACCGGTCAGCAGCAGAGCCATCGCCTTGGACTTGCCGATGGCATGGATCAGGCGCTGGGTGCCGCCGGCACCGGGAATGGCGCCCAGCTTGACTTCCGGCACGCCAAACTTGGCTGACTCGCCGGCGATCACGATGTCGCAGGCCAGCGCCAGTTCCATGCCGCCGCCCAGCGCGACCTTTTCCACCGCCGCAATGACGGGCTTGGGGAAGCTCCCCAGTTCCGAAAAGAAGTCCCAGCCCGTCGCTGCGCGATCGCCCAGCAGCGGCGCGGCGCGCAGCACCTCGAACGCCGTGATGTCAGCTCCGGCGCAAAACACGCCCTCGGCGCCGGTGATGATGACGGCTCGCACGGCATCGTCGTCGCGCAGTTGCGCAAGCTGCGCGCGCAGGCCATCGAATACCGCGCGGTTCAAGCTGTTCTTTGCACGGGGGCGGTTGATGGTCAAGGTGACGATGGCGCCTTCGCGGCTGACGAGCACTTCGCTGGATTCGCTCATGTTGGCCCCGCTCATGCCAGCCGCTCGATGATGGTGGTGTTGGCCGTGCCCGAGGCCTCGCAAATGGTCTGCAGGCCATAGCGACCACCCCGGCGCTCCAGCTCGTACAGCAGGTCGGTGAGCATCCGCGCGCCGGTGGAGCCCAGCGGATGGCCGATGGCTATCGAGCCGCCGTTGACGTTGAGGCGGTCGTCCGGGACGCCGAATTCCTGCTGGAACATGAGCGGCACGCCGCCGAAGGCCTCGTTGACCTCGAACAGATCGATGTCGTTGATGCTCAGGCCCGCTTCCTTCAGTGCCTTGCGGGTGGAATCGAGCACGGCGGTGAACTGGATCACCGGATCGGCGGCGGCCACGGCGGTGCTGACGAAGCGCGCACGCGGCTTCAGGCCGTGCTGCTTGGCATAAGCGCGGCTGGCAATCAGCAGCGCGGCGGCACCATCGCTGACCTGCGACGAGTTGCCGGCGGTGGTGGTGCCGTTGGCGGCAAACACCGGCTTGAGCGTGGCCATCTTCTCGGGGTCGGGGTTGGCGCGCACGCCTTCGTCGGCAGCGACGATCGGGCTGTTCGGGTCGGCCGGATCCTCGGTCAGCTGCACCAGCTGATCTTTGATGCGGCCGGCCTGCGTCGCCTCGGTGGCGCGCCGATGGCTGCGCACGGCAGAGGCATCCAGGGTCTCACGCGTAAGACCGAAGCGCGTGTTCAGCAACTCCGACGAAACGCCTTGCGGTATCAGCGGGTTGTCCTGGTAGCGCGCCAGCTCGCGCGGACTGTATTGCGAGCCGAGCGGCGCGCCGGGCTTGAACGACGGCGGCAGCGGCGCCTGCGACATCGACTCCACCCCCCCGCCGATGGCCAACTGGTAGGCGCCCGCCTGGATACCATGCACGGCAAAGCTCACCGCCTGCTGGCCAGAGCCGCATTGCCGATCGACCGTCACTGCCGGGACGGATTCGGGCAGCCCCGCCGCCAACACGGCATGCCTCCCTAGGTTGCCGTGCTGCTGGTCCCACTGCAGCACGCAGCCGACGATCACGTCGTCCAGATCCGCCGGGTTGATGCCGGATTGCTCGACCAACTGGCGCAGCGTCTCGGCCATCAGGTCGACGGGATGCCATTTATGCAAGCGTCCGCCGCGCTTGCCCACGGGGGTGCGCAGTGCACCAACGATGACGGGTTCATGGTCATTCATGTTGTTCTCCTGTAGCAAAAGGTTGGCTCACTCGGTGTAGCGGCCCGCATGCTCGGCGCGTATGCGCTTCTTGTCGAGCTTGCCGACGCTGGTCTTGGGGATGGCTTCGACGAACAGGACCTGATCGGGCAACTGCCACTTGGTGAAGGCACTGGTCAGGTGTTGCTGCAGTTGTTCCTGGGTCGCCTGCTGGCCGGGCTCGAGCACCACCAGGGCGAGCGGCCGTTCCTGCCACTTCGCATGAGGAATGCCGACAACCGCGGCGTCGCGCACGGCGGGGTGGCCCATGAGCAGGTTTTCCATGTCGATGGAAGAAATCCATTCGCCGCCGCTCTTGATCACGTCCTTGATGCGGTCGGTGACCTTGAGGTAGCCGTTCTCGTCCACCGTGCCGACATCGCCCGAGCGCCACCAGCCGCCTTCCAGGAAGCGGTCTGCGGAGTCGGACATGTCGTGGTAGCTGGCCGTGATCCAGGGGCCGCGCACGCAGATCTCGCCTGCCGACTTTCCGTCATGCGGCAAGTCCTTGTCGTCGGCATCGACGATGCGGATGTCCACCCCGGTCAGCACCAGACCTTGCTTGCGCTTGAGGTTCCAGCGCTCTTCCTCGGTCAGGCGCTTCTTGAGCGTGGACTTGAGGCGGTTCATCGTCACCAGCGTCGTGGCTTCGGTGGCGCCGTAGCCATGCACCACCTCGGCACCGGTGAGTTTGTAGAAACCGATCATCATCGACAGCGGCGGCTCGGAGGCGCCGGACAGCATGCGCATGCGGCTGAAGTCCGGCTTGACCGGCATCGTCTCGATGTACTGCAGCATGGGCTGGAAGATGGCCGGTGCGCCGTTGGCGACCGTCACGCCCTCGGCGATCATGGCGTCAACCAGGGGCTTGGTGTCCTCGGCGACATAGCGGCCCGGCAGCACGATCTTGTCGCCCAGCAGCGTGGCGGCCTGCGGCAAGCCCCAGCATTGCCCGTGGAACATGGGGGTGATGAGCATCACGCAGTCGTCCAGCGTCATGCCCAGATTGGTGGCCATGGCCGTGGAGTGCAGATAGATGCCGCGGTGCGAGTAGTACACGCCCTTGGGCTTGCCTGTGGTGCCGGTGGTATAGCAGGCGCTGTAGGCCGAGGTTTCGTCGATCTCGGGCCAGTCGATCTGGGTGTCGGCGGCGGCCAGCAGGTTTTCGTAGTGCAGCAGCGGGGCCAGCGTGGTCTTGATCTGGTCCAGCGGCTTGTCGGTCATGACAATCCAGCCCTTGATCTGGGGCGAATTCGCTGCGACGGATTCGGCAATGGGTAGTAATGACTCGTCCACGCAAACGTAGGACACCTTGCTGTGGTCGACCACGTAGCCCAGGTCCTCTGGGCCCAGGCGCAGATTCATCTGCAACATGACAGCACCCAGGCCGGGAATAGACCAGTACAGCTCGAAGTGACGTCGGCTGTTCCAGTCCAGGATGCCGACCCGGTCGCCGGGCTCGACACCGAGCGCGCGCAGCGCATTGGCGCTGCGGCAGACGCGCGCGTAGCAGTCGGCATAGGTGTAGCGATCCCAGCCGCCATCGGGTGTGCGGTAGACGATCTCCTGGTCCCCATGGGTGCGCGCGGCGTGCCGGATCAGCGTCGTGGTGTTGAGCTGGCGGTCGTTGCCCGTGGTGGACGGGCAGCCGCGGACGATGTGGGTGGTAGCAGTCATTTCTTTGTCTCCTGGGTGGTGGTTGCGTTGAGTGCCTGGAACCGTGGGGCCGGGGCCGCTTCGATGGCGCCGAAAGAGGTGGTCTGGTAGATGCCCCGTGCCGCGTTGTGCGGATGCCGCACTGCCTCGGCCAGGCTGAGCACGGGTGCAAAGCAGGCGTCGCTGCCTTCAAGCAGCGCGCACCAGTGCGCCTGGGGCTGGGTGCGGATGAGGGCCGCGATGCGCTCCTTCAACGCTGGCCACGCCGCCGTGTCGTACTGGTCTGCAGGGTTCACGTCCGCCAGGCCCAACTTGGACAACAGCAATGCGTAGAACGGCGGCTCGATCGCGCCGAGGCTGATGAAGCCGCCGTCGGCGCAGACGTACACGTCATAGAACGGCGAATCGTGGAACGGGCTCGGCTGTGCGCCGTCGATCTGCCCGTTGGCGCGAATCCAGTGCACCAGCGTGCCCAGCATGGCCACGATGTCCACGATGGCTGCGTCCACAACCCGGCCACGGCCGGTAGCCCGTGCATCGACCAGCGCGCAGGCGATGCCAAAAGCCATGCCTAGCGCCCCGGCACCGTCCCCGAGTACCGAGGGCGGCACGATGGGCGCCTGCCCCCTGTGCGCCGACAGCGACAGCAGGCCCGTCAGCGCGACGTAGTTCAGGTCGTGGCCCGCGGCCTGGGCAAGCGGCCCGTCCTGGCCCCAGCCCGTCATCCGGCCATAGACCAGTCGGGGATTGCGCGCCGCGCAATCTGCGGGGCCAAAGCCCAGCCGCTCCATCACCCCTGGGCGAAAGCCTTCGATTAGGGCGTCGGCCTGGGCAATCAGCTCCAGTGCGCGCGCCTTGCCACCGGGCGACTTCAGGTCGATGACCTCCACCTTCTTACCGCGGTGCAGCGGGTTCTCCACCGTCCCGCCCAGCCGCTGCGCCCCAGCAGCCTGCTCGGCCCGTGCCAGCGCGATCACCTCGGCGCCCATGTCGACCAGCATCCTGGCGGCCAGAGGGCCTGGACCGATGCCCTCAAACTCCACCACACGGACGCCGTGCAGCGGCAACTGCAGCGTGTGCGACGTGTGCGGCATGTTCACAGCTTCCTCGAAACCAGGTCTTTCAGGACCTCGTTGGCACCGCCGTAGATCTTCTGCACTCGCGAAGCGGCATACATCCGCGCGATCGGGTACTCGGCCATGTAGCCGTAGCCGCCGAACAATTGGAGACACTCGTCCACCACGCGGCACTGCTGTTCGGTGCACCACCACTTGGCCATGTAGGCGGCCTCGTTGTCGAGTGTGCCGTCCAGCAGTCGCTGGGTACAGTCGTTGACGAAGCTGCGCACCACATGCGCGATGGTCGCCATCTCGGCCAGCTTTTGGCGCGTTGTCTGCATGTCGAACAGAGGCGCGCCGAATATCTTGCGCTGCTTCGTGTATTCGATGGTGAGCTCCAACGCCCGGTCGATGACGGCCGCCGCCGGCACTGCAATGACCATGCGTTCGTAGGGCAACGCGCCCATTAGTTGCCCAAAGCCTTGGCCTTCAACGCCCCCCAGCAGTTGGTCGGCTGGAACGCGCACGCTGTCGAAGAAAAGCTCCGCCGTGTCCGAGGCCTGCATGCCGATCTTTTCAAGCAGGCGGCCCACACGAAAGCCTGGCAGGTTCTCGGTCTCCAATACGAACAGCGACACCCCTTTGCTACCCGCGCCACTGGTGCGCGCCGCGACGATCAGCAGGTTTCCGGTGAAGCCGTTGGTGATGAAGGTCTTGGCGCCGTCGATCACGTAGTGGTCGCCGTCGCGCCGGGCCCGCGTGGAGATGGCCTTCAGATCCGAGCCGCAGCCCGGCTCGGTCATCGCGATTGCGGCCAGCATCTCGCCGTTCGTCACCTTGGGCAGCCAGCGCTGCTTTTGCGCTTCGGTGCCGAAGTCCAGGATGTAATGCGAAGCGATGGTGTGCACCGCGATATTGACCGGCATCTCGGCCTTGGCCAGTTCGTCCTGCACCACCAGCTGGTAGGCGAGGCTGGCGCCGGCACCACCATAGGTCTCGGGCATCTCGGGCAGCAGAAAGCTCATCTCGCCGAACGGACGCCAGACCTCGCGCGGGATGTAGCCCTGGCGGCGCCATTCGTCGAGCTGGGGAGTAAATTCGGCGGCAACGTAGCGGCGCACCTGCTCGCGAAAGGCGTCGATCTCGCCGTCCATCCAGGCGTGGCGATACAGCTGTGGCAGCATGAGCGTGTCTCCTTGTATTATGTTGGCTTATGACCCCGCGCCGGGCGTTCCGCACAGCGCCACTGCCGAAGTGCTTTGGGGGATGCGACAATCGTAATAATTGGCCCCTGCAAGGGCGATGGCGGATTGCCTCAATCAACTGACAAATAACTTCGTTCGGCCCGTGCGACCGGCGTTGACCCCTTCGATAACACGCCATGCTGCAACCCGTCTTCACCGCTCCTATCTTTGCCGTGCATGGCCTGCTGGACGGCGCGCGCGGCAAGGGGCTGGCCACGCAAGAATGGCTGGAGGGCGTGCTGGGGCGCGCAGGCATCAGCGAATCGCTACTGGATCTGGAGGATTCGCGCGTAACCGTGGAGCAGTTCAACGCGCTGTTTATCGCCGTCAAGGACAGCCTGAACGACGAGTGCCTGGGCTACCTGCATGGGCGGCCCATGCGCCCGGGCAGCTTCGCGCTAATGGTGCGCAGCGCGTTCACTGCCCATTCGTTGTCATACGCCCTGCGTCGCCTGAGCGAATCCTTCGCCCTGCTGCAGGACGACGTGGCGCTGGTGCCCGTGACCGAGGGCGCGCTGGGGGGCTTCGCGCTGGAGATGCGCGGCGGCGCGGGCGCACATGCCGAATTCCTTCACGCACATCTGCTGCGCGTGTTCTGGCGCTTGCTGCTGTGGCTGCACGGCGGCCGGCTGGTGCCGCAGCGATTCGACTTCAGTTTTGCGCAGCCGCTCCATGCGATGAGCTACGGGCGCATCTTTTCCGGTACGCTGTGCTTCGGGCAGCCGCGCACGGCCGCCTGGTTCGACGCCGACGCCTTCAAACAGCCGGTGCGGCGCGATCGGGACGCGCTGCAGTCCTTCCTGCGCGCCACGCCGGGCAACGTGGTGGGGCCGCACCTGAACGAGCGCAGCGCCAGCGCGCGGGTCCGCATGGTGCTGCAGCGGGCCAGCCCCGAATGGCCCGACCTGGCCGTCACCGCGCAGCGCCTGCACATGTCGGTGAGCGCGTTGCAGCGGCACCTGGCCACCGAGGGCACTTCCTTCCAGGCACTGAAGGACCAACTGCGGCGCGACATGGCGATCGTGCGCCTGACCAGCAGCGAAGCCTCGCTCATCGCCATCGCCGCCGACCTGGGCTTCACCGACAGCACCGCCTTCCAGCGCGCCTTCAAGGTCTGGACCGGCAGCGCGCCGGGAGCCTACCGCGCCCGCTCGCGCAGCGGGCAGCACCCTACATAGAGGCATTCGACCAATTCCGGCACGGCCACGAGGCTGTAGCCGACCACTGAGAAGATCGGCGCCTTCATAGCTGCCGGGCCTTGGCCCACATCGAGCGAGGCTCTCGTGCGCTCAAGAGACTGTTTGCAGCCCTGGCAGTTGCACCGACGGCATCGCAGCGACAGGCTGCGGCAGGAAGCAGACGCTTTCCGTCAGCCTATCGAGGTCATTCGTCATTGCCACCCGTCGAGGCTGACTTCTAAGCTTCCTAAGCTAAAACTGAACTCGCACTGGATAGGAGTGATGGCTGTGCGCCATTTGGAGCGGCACTGCCAGAATGTAAATCAAGCATCATGACCAACGCAGCCTCGGCACTTTCGTATCCGTTCTCGGACCTCCCACTCCCTGGCCAAGCCACGGAAATCAAGCCAGGTGTGCTGTGGCTGCGCATGCCGCTGCCGTTTTCCCTGGATCACATCAACCTCTGGGCATTGAGCGACGGTCCTGGTTGGGCGGTCGTGGACACGGGCATTCGCAGCGTGGACGTCAGGAACGCGTGGCTCGCCTTGCTCGCTCCGCAGGGGCCGCTAGCCGGCCGTCCCATCTCCCGTGTGATAGCGACGCACATGCACCCGGATCATGTGGGCATGGCGGGATGGTTGACACGTCGCTTCGAATGCGCGCTTTGGATGACACGAGACGAGTATTTGAGCTGTCGGGTGATGCTTGCCGATACGGGGCGGGAAGCGCCAGTCGATGGCGTTCGCTTCTATCGGAGGGCCGGATGGAGCGACACCGAGGTGGATGAGTACCGCACCCGGTTCGGTGACTTCGGTAAAATGATCCATCCATTGCCTGACAGCTTTGTGCGGCTCACGGATGGCCAGATGTTGCGGATCGGGGACCAGGAATGGGAAGTCATCGTCGGCACAGGACATTCCCCCGAGCACGCGTGCTTCTACTCGCGCGAACTGGATTTGCTGATATCGGGGGATCAGGTTCTTCCCAGGATCAGTTCCAATACCTCCGTGTACGCCACCGAGCCGCATGCGAATCCTCTGCAGGGTTGGCTCGATTCCATCGACCGGTTGATGCAACGCGTACCTGGGAGCGCCCTGATTCTGCCTGCCCACAACGAACCTTTCCATGGCCTGCACCTACGGTTGGAGCAACTGCGTGCGAGCACCGTCAGAGGCACCGACCGCGTCAGGCAACAACTTGCGCAGCCTCTGAGGGTCATCGACCTGGTTCGCGCCCTGTACCGCTCGTCCATTGTTGCGGAGCAAATGCACCTCAACCTCGCGACCGGAGAGACGCTCGCCCACCTGAACTATCTCGACCAGCGTGGGGAAATCGTGTCTGCAGAAGACGAAGACGGTGTAATGCGCTATCGGCTCGCCTGATGCACTAAATTGCCCTCAAGGATATAGAAGTAACCCAATCAAGCCTGTCATTGACTGGGTTCTTTGCTGATGTGTTTCGAGAGCAATGAGTCCTTGCGCCAGCGCGTCGTGTACGGCCTCCAGTTCTTTGAACACCGTGTTCGCAAACCAGTCCTGGCACGGCACCTTCGACAGATGCTCGACCGGGTTCAGCTCAAGGCTGTAGGGTGGCGGAAATTCTAGGCGCATATTCTGTGGCACATCCAAGTGACCCGCGATGTGCCAACCCGTCTGATCCATGACCATCATGATGAACTCGACGGCATGGCGTCGCGCCATCTCGGCCAGAAACACCGGCATCGTCTCAGCGTTGGCCCAGGGCAGCACCAGAGAGTCCATCACGCCATCGTGCGTGCTGACGGCGGCGAAGGCGAACAGGTCCTGGCGTTGCAGGCGTGCGCCGACGATGGGGCGTGAGCCCCTGGGCGCCCAACACTGCCGGGGTGTTCCCAGCAGGCAGAAGCGCCCTTCGTGCTGGAACATCAGCCGCACGCGGCGACCATATTCAGCTTGACGCTTGACCTCTTGGCGCACTTGAACAGCGCTCTCAGAAAGGGGCCGTTTGTCATTCGATTGGGGCGCTTCGTCATCGCGGCTCGCAGCACCGGCACCTACGATTCCTTGTGTGCGCTGGACGACATGTAGCGGAGCGGCGATGACCGCCGCCCCGCGATCCAGAACCTAACTCAAAGGAGACAAACACGTGTGCTAAATCGACATGCCGAAGCTCGCCGACGACGCTCGCTTCAACCGCTTTCATGCCAAGGTGCTTCTGTGGTGCCTGTTGATTCTCATCATCGACGGCTATGACATCGCCGTGATGGGCATCGCCCTGCCGTCCATCATGCAGCAGATGGGCGTAAACGCATCGACTGCCGGTTTCATGGCCAGTTCGGCCCTGTTCGGCATGATGTTCGGCGCCATGGTTCTGGGCACGCTGTCCGACCGGATTGGTCGGCGCTGGGCCCTCTCCATTGGCGTTATGCTGTTCAGCGTGTTCACCGCGGCCGCCGGATTCACCAAGGATCCCATCAGCTTCAGCGTGGTGCGCTTCATCGCGGGCCTGGGGATTGGCGGTGTGCTGCCGGTCATCGTGGCACAGATGGTCGAGTACTCGCCCAAGAAGATCCGCAGCCTGATGACGGCGCTGATGACTTCGGGCTACGCACTGGGCGGCATCCTGGCCGCGGTGCTCGGCAAGCAGCTGATCGGCGAGTACGGCTGGCAGGTCGTTTTCATCGCAGCGGGTGTGCCGGTCCTGCTGATTCCGTTCATCTTGAAGCTGGTGCCGGAATCAATGACCTACCTGATCTCGCGCAGCCGCAACGGCGAACTGGCCGAAGTGGCCCGTAATCTCCAGCCGGGAGTCAAGCACCCGGCGGACGCCCAGTTCGTCGTGCCCACCGCCGACCGCGTGGCGGGTGCGCCGGTCTCCCGGCTGTTCCAGGACGGGCGAGGCCCGAGCACGGTGCTGTTCTGGATCGCCTTCTTCTCGGGCCTGTTCATGGTCTATGCGCTCAGCAGCTGGCTGACCAAGCTGATGGCTATGGCTGGCTACAGCCTGGGGTCTGCCCTCAGCTTCGTGATCGCGCTGAACGTTGGCGCCATCATCGGTGCCGTGGGAGGCGGGTGGCTCGCCGACAAGTTCAACATCAAGTGGGTGCTGGTGGGGATGTATGCGCTGGGCGGCGTGCTGCTGTACCTGATGACGTTCCAGACCTCGACCGAGCTGCGTTATCTGATCATCGGCGCGGTCGGCGCCTGCACCACCGGCGCGCAATTGGTGGCCTATGCCTACTGCGGGCAGTTTTACCCGATGTCCATCCGCTCGACCGGCATCGGCATGGCCTCCGGCGTGGGGCGCCTGGGCGCGATCGCGGCGCCGCTGCTAATCGGCCAGATCGTTGCGCTTGAGCTGCCGCTGGAGCAGAACTTCCTGGTGATCGGGGCTTTCGGAATCATCGGCTCGATCGCCCTGGCGTTCATCAGGCATGGCGGCCCGGCGTCGGTGGGCCCGCAAGAGGCTGCACGCGAGTTGCGCCCGTCGCAACAGACGCCGCAAAACGCCTGATCGTAGCCATCAAGGAAATTCGCTGTGTCTGTCTACATAGCCCCCCTGCGCGAAATGCTGTTCGCCATGAAAGAGGTCGGCGGCCTGGACGCGATCTGCGCCCAGCCCGACCATGAAGAAACCACGCCCGACCTGGTCGAGGCCATCCTGCAGGAGGCGGCTAATTACGCCGCTGGCGTGCTGGATCCGCTCAACCGCCCCGGCGACGTGCAGGGCGCGCGCTGGCACGATGGTCGGGTCACGCCCGCCGACGGCTTTCGCGAAGCCTGGGCCAGCTTCTGCGAGAACGGCTGGAACGGCATGCCCGCTGCCACCGAATGGGGCGGCCAGGGCCTGCCCACGCTGGTCTCCACCGCCGTGCTGGAGATGTGGAAGTCGTCCAACCTCGCGTTCAGCCTGTGCCAGATGCTCACGCTGGGCGCGGTGGAGGCCATTGCGCACCATGGCAGCGACGCACTCCAGCGCCGCTTCCTGGCACCCATGGTCGAGGGCCGCTGGACGGGCACCATGAACCTCACCGAGCCCCAGGCCGGCTCTGACCTGGCCGCGCTGCGCAGCCGTGCCGTACACGAGGGCGACCACTACCACGTCAGCGGCAACAAGATCTTCATCACCTGGGGCGAGCACGACATGGCCGAGAACATCGTGCACCTGGTGCTGGCGCGCCTACCCGATGCGCCACCGGGGGTGAAAGGCATCTCGCTGTTCCTGTGCCCGAAGTACCTGGTCAACGACGATGGCACCCTGGGCGAACGCAACGACTTGGCCTGCACGTCGATTGAGCACAAGATGGGCATCCACGGCAGCCCCACGGCGTCGATGAGTTTTGGCGACAGCGGCGGCGCTATCGGCTACCTGGTCGGCGAGCCGCACCAGGGGCTGGCCTGCATGTTCACCATGATGAACCACGCGCGGCTGAACGTTGGCCTGGAAGGCGTGGGCATTTCCGAGCGCGCCTACCAGCGCGCACGCGCCTATGCGCTGGAGCGGGTGCAGGGCAAGCCGCTGATCAGCGGCAGCACCGCCATCGCAGGCCACCCGGACGTGCGGCGCATGCTGATGGACATGAAGGCCCGCACCGAGGCCATGCGCGCGCTGGCCTACTTCTGCGCCGGTCAGATGGACCGCGCCGCGGGCCACGCCGATGCGCAGGAGCGCGCGCAGGCGCAGGCCCTGGTCGGCCTGCTGATACCGGTGGTCAAAGGCTGGTGTACCGACAGCGCGCAGGGCATCACGTCCGACGGCGTGCAGGTGCATGGCGGCATGGGCTACGTCGAGGAAACCGGCGCCTCCCAGCACATGCGCGACGCGCGCATCACGACCATCTACGAAGGCACCACGGGCATCCAGGCCAACGACCTGATCGGCCGCAAGCTGGCACGCGAGGGCGGGCGCACGCTGAAGGCGCTGCTGGGCCGCATCGACGGCGATGCGCGCCGGTTGGTCGAATCGCCCGATGCAGTGCTGGCGCAGATCGGCCGCGCGTTGGCAGCCGCTGCCCAGGCGCTGGACGAAGCGGTCGACTGGCTGCTGGCCCACGACGGTCAACCCGCGCAGTGCGCGGCGGGCGCCGTGCCCTTCCTGCGGCTGGCGGGCACCGTGATCGGCGGCTGGCTGTCGGCGCGCATGGCCGAAGCCGCTACCGCGCAACTCGCGGCGGGCGCGGGCGATGCGGGCTTTCTCGGTACCAAGCGCGCCACAGCCAGCCATTACGCGGCGCATGTCCTGGTGCAGGCGCCGATGCTGCGCGACATCGTCACGGGCGGCGCCGCCAGCACGCTGGCCCTGGCGGACGATCAACTCTGAATGATCCTGAAAGGAAACCCTCCCATGAAAATCCTGGTTCCCGTCAAGCGGGTGGTTGACTACAACGTCAAGGTCCGCGTCAAGAGCGATGGCAGCGGCGTGGACATCGCCAATGTCAAGATGAGCATGAACCCCTTCGACGAGATTGGGGTTCTAGGGATTTTCCGTCCAAAAACGACAAAGTGCTCTGGAGGCCGCGCCGTCCGTGGCCTCCAGAGGGGTATTACTTTTCGCTGACGGGTAAATATCCCTCGATTGAGCGCATAAGCTCCTCCAGATCTGGCAATTTTTCGCTCAATTCGAAGTGGTAAGTCCCCTTGAGGTTAATGTTGTGCCAGGCCACAGGGGATGCCTGTTTGACGATATCTATTCTCTTGGTATCTCCTTGGTATTCGAAGCTGGTCAACAGCTGGCTGAGTATCCTGGAGTTGAAGTAAACGATGGCATTGGTGACCAGGCGAGCGCACTCATTCCATAGCTGGATTTCTTCGTCTGAACTGCCCCGGAACTGATCCCCATTGACGCTGCTCACGGCCCGACGCAGTTGGTGATAGGCCTCTCCCCGGTTCAGCGCGCGCTGAACATAGTTTCTTAAACTGGCATCATCGATGTAGCACAGTAGATAATTCGCTTTCACCAGGCGATTGTATTCCGTCAGGGCTTCCAGCAGCGGGTGATTGCGCTTGTACTCCGAGAGCTTTCTCACCAAGGTGGCTTGCGTTGTTTTCCGCTGCTTAAGTGATACTGCAATCCGTTGGATGGTATCCCAGTGCTGCGCAATACGATGGGTATTGATTGGCTTTTTTAAGCACAGCTGAATTCGGTGTTCTTTGTCTTCCTTGACATCAAACATGTCATTGATCACTTTGCCAACCTGGGCATAGCGTGGGGCAAACTGGTATCCGAACAGTGAATCGCCCCTGGTTTCGTAGACACCTTCTGGCCTCATAATACGGCCCACTAGGAGGTGCCATGAGCAATCCGCGTTATCCCGAAGAATTCAAAATCGAAGCAGTCAGGCAGGTGACCGA
Organism: Halopseudomonas sp. L-58; assembly: GCF_056859475.1. Classification (NCBI taxonomy): domain Bacteria; kingdom Pseudomonadati; phylum Pseudomonadota; class Gammaproteobacteria; order Pseudomonadales; family Pseudomonadaceae; genus Halopseudomonas; species Halopseudomonas sp. L-58. Next base: position 49 of record NZ_JBSXON010000081.1, on the reverse strand, counting down.
ACGAGGTCTGCCGGTGGCTGAGGTAGCGTCTCGTTTGGGCATGTCGACC
>NZ_JBSXON010000080.1:0-9225 GCF_056859475.1 Halopseudomonas sp. L-58 | reverse complement strand
TTCTCGGCCGCCTCGGCCTGGAGCTTGGCCTTCTCCTGGTCGCTCAAGGCGTAGCCCTTGCTCTTCCAGGTAATGTCCGTGCCGGTCTTGTTGTTGATGATCCGCCCGGCCGGGTGCCCGTCCAGGTGGCCCACGTAGAAGCCATCGAGCGCGCCCTTCTTGCCGCCCTCGACCGGCACGCGGTGCCGCTTGCCATCCATGATCGGGTGATCGCCCTGGGCGTTGCTGCCGGTGAACAGGCCGGCGCTGCGCATGGCCTCGGCGAACTCTTCCCTTGGCGTCATCGCTGGCCCTTGCTGGGCCTGCACGTTCTCGGGCTTCCAGCGTTCGAGCTTCGCCGCGTCGGCGCGCGGGCCGACATACCAGGACTTCGCGGCCTTGTCCCAAAGCGCGCCGGCGGCCTTGGCCGCGTTGCGCTGCTCGTAGGGCACGGCCAGGTACTGGCGGGCCTGCTGGGCCTGCTGCGCGGGCTTCTGCGCCTCGCCCTGGGCTTCGGGTGCCGGCTGGGCCGAACGCGGCTCTACGGCCGCTGTAGCGGCTCCCTGCGCCCATTTGGCGAAGGGAGCGGCATCGGTGCCCGGCGGCACGTACCAGGACTGTTGCTGCCGATCCCAACGCGCCCCGAGGCTCTTGGCCTCGTCCTTCTCCTTGTACGGCACGTTGATGTACTGCCGTTCGGGCTTCTCGGCCTGCGGCTGCGCCTGCTGCCGCTCGCGTTCCTGGCGCTCCAGCTCGGCCGCGCGGCGCTGCGCGTCGCTGTCGTTGAGCATGGCCGACGCCTCGGCGGTCTTGCGTGCCTCTTTAGCGGCTGAAATGTCCTCTTCGGTCGCGTTGGGGTCGCGCCGTACACGCTCTTCCTGCACGCGGGCCAGCTTGGCGGCGCGCTCGTGCTGGTTGTCGGTGCCCAGCGCATCGACCAGGTGCAGGCGCTCGGCCAGAGCCTCGGCCTGGCCCTCGGTGCGGGTGCCGGCGACGAAGGCAAAGGCGTCCTCGCCGAACTGCGCATCGGCCTTGCGCGCGTAGACCTGGAACGCCTGCGGCTCGATGCCGGCCTGGGCGGCATCGACGGTCTGGCCGTCCTGCTCGGCCACGCCGACGATGCGCAGCTCTCCGCTCCAGTCGGGCGGCAGCTCAACGCCAAGGTGTTGACGGGTCGCGTCGGCGAACGCCTGGCCGTCGATCTCGCCGGCGGCGAGCTGCCGGCGCGCGGCGGCGGCCTGCTCGATGCCCTGCACCGCGTCGGCAGGATGGGCGGCCAGCAGGGCGGCCGCCTGGTCGTTGGTCGGTGGGGTCATGTTCGCCTCCTGGTCTGCGACGGCCGCTTGCTGCTGGGTCAGCGCCGGCAGGGCCATCAACTGGTCGGGCGCGTAGTTGTTCAGCTCGTCCAGGCTGCGAACCTGGTGGGGTTCACCGTCCTGGTCGTGGAACGCAAAGATGCGCTGGCCGTCGCTCCACCTGGCTTCGGCGTCGATGCTCGACACGATCTGTTCGCCGTGCTGCTGGAGCTGCTGCGCGAGGTGGAGCTGTTCGGCCATGTTGGCGAACTCTTGCGCCAAGCCCTTGCGCTCCAGGTAGGCGTTGTCGGTGTCGGTGTGGCTCGGGTCGATGCCGAACACCGGCGACAGCCGGTCATGCGCGACCGCGTAGAACTGCTCGGGATCGGTGCCGGTGATGCTGCCCACGGTTTCGAGGCCACGGCTGCGCAAGGCGTCTTCCAGGGTGTCGCCCTGGAATGCCTGGTAGTGGCTGAAAGACACGTCCGGGTTGTCCAGGACTTCGGCAATGTCCACGGCCAGGGCCTGGGCCACGGCTTCGTCCTGGGCCTGGCTCTGCTGCTGGTCTTGCTCCTGAACCTGCTTCTGCTCGAAGGCCAGCACGTAGTCGTGAATCTTCTCGGCATCGGCGGCCGCGCGGAACACCTCCAGCGGCTCGTCTTGCAGCGCCTTGATCCACGAACCCACATAGGCGGCGTGCTGGCCCGGATCGTGGCCGATGCCCAGCTCGTCGCCGACGATCATGGGGTTCTAGGGATTTTCCGTCCAAATGCGACATTCAGACTGCTAAGTGATTGATTTATTGTGACTGGCTATGTGAAGCGCCAAAAAAGTAATACCCCTCTGGAGGCCGCGGACGGCGTGGCCTCCAGAGCACTTTGTCGTTTTTGGACGGAAAATCCCTAGAACCCCAGTGAGGCGACCCGGTGCACTCCCGCCATGGAGACATGGGCAGGTACGCCTGAGCCGAGCATGACGGTGCGCTGGTGGGTGTAACCCAGTTCTCCCAGAGCGCGGTATGCCGCCGAACCATCCGTGCGTACCTGGGCTCCAGGCTCGACCACCTCCTGCACAAAGGGGATTACGTGGGTGGCGGCGTCTCGGTCAATGCGGCGTAACCGGATGCGCCCAAACCCCTTGGGCTCCACGATCTCCACCGCCATGACCATCAACACTTTGGTGGTGCTGCTCTTGCGCCCTGCAGGGGTGGCGGGATTCTTGCGATCCGTGATGGACAGGTACGTTTCATCCACCTCCACAAGCCCCTTGAGCTTGTCCCGGCCCGGGCGGACCATGGCACGTCGAAACCGGTGCAGCATGGTCCAGGCGGTCTGGTAGCTCCCCAAACCCAATACGCGCTGCAGCCCCAGGGCGCTCACGCCTTGTTTCTGATTGGTCAGGTACCAAGCTGCAGCCAGCCAGACACGCAGCGGTGTGCGCGTCTTGTCAAAGATGGTTCCAGATGTCACTGTGCCTTGGTACTAACATGAGCGGCACATCAGGCGGGTGCGGCTGGCGCGGTACACATCGCCAGCGTTGCCGCAACGCGGGCAGACGAAGCCTTGGGGCCACCGAAGCTTCTCCAGGAACGCCTGGCAAGCCTCTTCGGTGGCAAACCAGTCAAGAAATTCGTTCCAGGTGCGGGGGTAGTCCCCTCCAGGAGTTGGCGTTAGCATCTGGGTTTCCATCCAGCTATTCTCACGTCACTGGAGCTAAATAGATACCCCTTATAAACGCACAGTCTTTTGTATGCCGCAGCCCGGCCCTGCGCCCGCACCGCACCGCTTTTACTACCTGCACAACTTCCAGCGTGCGCTGGACTGGCTGTACACGCGCTATGGCGACCTGCTCGGTGTGGACGACCTGCAGTTCCTCACCGACTTTCGGCAACTGCCCCAGGCCGCACAGGCCCTGCTGGTGCGCATGGTGATGCGGCGCGGGCCGTGGTTTCGCGCGAGCAAGCTGGCCTATGACGAGATTCCCGACACGCGCGACGCTGCCGCGCCGCTGCTGGCGCGGGGCTGGCTGTGCGCCGATGCGCCCCTGGGTCTATCGGAGCTGTTCGCCTTGCACACCAAGCGCGAGCTGCTACAGATTTTGCAGGGCACTGCGCTGCACCCCACCATGCGCAAGGCCGAAATGCTGCAGGCCCTGGCCGACCGCGGTGACCTGCGGCAGCCCTACGCCGCCTGGCACCCGCACGCCGACGAGCCCGTGTGGCAGGTGACGGTGGGCGCGCGCTGCGAGCGGCTGCGGCTCATGTTCTTTGGCAACCTCCATCAGAGCTGGGCGGAGTTCGTGCTGGCCGACCTGGGCGTGTTCCGCTACGAGGCCGTGCCGCTGGACGCTGCCTCGCGCGCTTTCCAGCATCAGGCCGATGTGGACACCTACCTCGCTCTCAGCGCCTGCCGCCAGGCGCTGGACGAGGAGGGCGCCGATGCCGCTGCGCTGCTGCAGGCCCTGGCCGCCGCGCACAGCGCCACGCCGTGGCTGGAGCAGCGCCGCGCGCGGGTCCTGCTGCGCGTGGGCCAGGCCTGCGAGCGCGCGCGCGACTGGCCGCTGGCCGCCCAGGCCTACGCCGCCAGCCGCGCCCCCGGTGCGCGCCACCGCCAGATCCGCGTGCTGGAGCGCATGCAATGCTCCGATCAGGCTCTAGCCCTTGCCCATCAAGCGCTGGCGGCTCCTGAAAGTGAAGAAGAACACCAGCGCGTGGCGCGCATGCTGCCGCGCCTGCGCCGCCGCGTGGGGCAGGGCGGCGGGCCGCGCCGGCCGGCACTGGCCCCGGCCGTGGCCGCGCTGCGCATGGACGTGGAACTGCCCGCGCCCACGCCGCCCCAGTCGGTGGAGCACGCGCTGCGCGCGCACTGGCACTGCGCCGAGGCGCCGGTGTTTTATGTGGAGAACACGCTCGTCAACGCCCTGTTCGGCCTGCTGTGCTGGCCGGCCATCTTTGCGCCGCTGCCGGGCGCGTTCTTCCACCCCTTCCAGAGCGGCCCGGCCGACCTGGCCGCGCCCGACTTCGTGGCGCGCCGCCAGGCCCTGTTCGACGCCTGCCTGGCCGAGCTGCACGACGGCCGCTACCGCGCCACCATCCTGCAGCGCTTTGAAGAGAAGCACGGCACCCAGTCGCCCTTCGTGGCCTGGGGCGCGTTGAGCGCCGAGCTGCTGGCGCTGGCGCTGGACTGCATTCCGCCGGCGCACCTGGAGCGGCTGTTTGCCCGGCTGCTGTGCGACGTGCAGGCCAATCGCACCGGCCTGCCCGACCTGGTGCGCTTCTGGCCCGGCCGCCCGCCCGGGGCCGAGCGCTATGCGCTGGTGGAGGTGAAGGCCCCCGGCGACAAGCGTTGGTGGTGCGCACCACACCGAAAAAATTGGTGTTGAAAATTGCTTGAGCCTGCTCCAGCGAAAACTCTTCCGCACCGGCTGGCGACAAACCTCGGCCAGCGTTATTCACCAACAAATCTATTCGGCCTGTTGAATCAATGATTTGATTGACCAGCGCCGCAACGGATTCGTCTTTGTCAACATCGAGCGGCAGCATTTCAAACGAGTGCTGCATGTCGGCACCTGGGCGCCTGCTGGTGCCAAATACACGATAACCCGCTGCTACAAGTTTTTGAGCGGTGACCAGCCCTATGCCGGAAGACGCACCTGTTACCAGTGCAACCGGTTTTTTGTTTTTGTTCATGATTTAAATCTCCCGTGGGTGCGAAATGTCAGTGGATTTCTGATCAGCAACTTGTTACTATCAAAACGAAACTCACTTTACCTGCAATTCTAAATAAAGTCACTATCAAAATAGTATGGACAGTAAAAATATTTCGGAAAACCCCTGCCCGATCGCACGAAGCCTTGCTTTTGTAGGCGACGCGTGGAGCATTTTGATTTTGCGGGATGCGCATGCGGGCATCACCCGCTTTGACAATTTCCGCAAAAGCCTGGGTATAGCGCCCACCATGCTGACCAAGCGTTTGTCGGTGTTAACCGAAGAAGGATTGTTGGAAAAACACCGCTACTCCGAACACCCACCGCGAGAAGAATATTTATTAACCGAGGCGGGGCGAGACTTTTTGCCGGTACTCTTCATGATTGGAGCCTGGGGACGCAAGCACAGGGGCGGCGGAAAACTGACAAAATTTTTTGATGCGGAAGCAGGAACAGAAATTAAACCGGTGGCAATTGACGAAGCGACAGGTGCAAAAATTGGAACCCGTCCTATCCGGATGAATTTCAGTGATGAGGGGTGAGAGCACTTACTTCAAAGCTCAGGGTCACTTCACACAATAAAATTCCCTTCTGTGTTTCAAAGGTGTGCTGCCCGTCCATTGCCGAAAAGCACGATTGAAAGCACTTTGCTCCGAATACCCCAGCAGCAATGCTATTTCACTGAGGGACAGGGTTTCATCAGCAAGGTATTGCTGTGCAAGTGTTTGCCTCAATTCATCAAGCTGACCTTTGAAAGTTTTACCGCGTTCATTCAATGCCCGATAAACAGAACGTACAGACATGTTTAATTGAACCGCCACCCAAGGCATCGAAGCATTTCTTTCCAGCAACCCCCTGCTCATTGCTTTTTGAAGTTGAATCAAAAATTCATCAGAATGCTCAAGCCCTTTCAGCGCCGTTGCGGCCTTCTGCTCAAGCAGCTGCATCAGGTGCGTGTCACGGCTGTTGATTGGTAGCATTAAATTGTCTGCGCGCAGCCTGACTGCCAATTGTGGTCGGGCAAATTGCACTGGGCAGCCAAGCATGGCTTCATAAGTGGCCAAACCCGAGTCGCTCTTTCGCGGAAATTCGACACAGACGGGTTTAATGCGATGTGGGGCAATCAAAATTCCCAACACAGTGAGCAGGCCGCTGATCAGCACTTCGTTCGACAAATCTGTGGAGTGTCCATTCTCATTGGTCCAGGCCAAACGGATGCAATCCCCGTCCACCGCAACCGAGGAGGCGGCTAGCTGCTGCAACAGCCCTTCGAATCGCTGCAAGCGCTGCATGGCTTGCCCCAGGGTTTCACACGAGGCGGCCAAATACCCCAAAACACCGACATCTTGAATCTGGGTCAATTTGCCGATTCGCAATCCGACATGGGGGTCGTTGCTGACCTGTGCCACGCGCTCAAGCAGAGCCCACCATTGCCCTATCGGCAATCGCTCGGACCCGGAAGAGGCCGCATTCGTGTACTCATTCAACAAATCAAGACTCAGCCCTTCCGCTTCCATGAAGCGGCGAACAATGTGTGTAAGCCTCGCGAGAATGAGTGCGTGCTGATTGCTGGATGTGCTCATTGGCACATTATGTCAAAAACTAAAGGCCAGAAGTCAATATTCAGCGCACGTGTCTATGGATAATTCTTTTGAATCAAAACCGATTCACGAGTTCAACCCAAAGGTGTTGCGATGGATTTTTTGTACCAAACCTTTACTGAAGCATTGATCAATGTATTTGGCCGAGCGCCAGGTTTAAGCGAATTGATCCTGATCCTGATGCTTCCTTTGTTTGTCAGTGCTTTTTTGCTCGAGTGGATCCATGTGCGATATCGCTCGGGAAATTGGAACATTGCCCGGAACCAGACTTTTTGGCTACGCGAAGTTGCAGCAAATTACGCATTGGGCTTTGGCTTCTACATCTCCAGCGCCCTGATGAATGTCAGTTATCTGCTTGCATTGTGGGCGCTGCTTTGGGAGCACAGACTATTCACCATTCCCGTCAATGTGTTCACAGTAATTGCAGCCTTTTTCGTTCAGGAACTTTGCTACTACTGGTATCACCGAACTGCACACCGGGTTCGATGGTTTTGGGCTCAACATGTGTCGCACCACACCGGCGAGATCATGAACATGTCCACTGCGGCCAGACAAAGCATTCTGAATGGAATAATAGGCACCTGGATTTTCTTCGTACCTGCCGTTTTATTGGGCTTTTCACCCGATCTGATTCTCGGTTTACTGGCAGCCAACCTGGCCTACCAATGGTTTGTGCACACCGAGTCGATCGGGAAATTTCACCCGGCCATTGAGTGGCTGTTCAATACACCATCCAATCATCGGGTTCACCACGGCCGCAACACGCAGTACATTGACAAAAATTACGGGGGCGTGGTCATGCTTTTTGATCATTTGTTTGGAACCTACGAACCGGAGCAGGAAAAAGTGCTTTACGGCACACCCCAGCAGATCAAAAGCCACAACTGGTTTGTACTGAATCTGCATGAATTGGTGGACATGATGCGTGATGTGATGGCGCCAGGTCCTGTATTGGAGCGGTTAAAACATTTGTGGAAGCCGCCGGGCTGGGTGCGCGAGGGTCATGAGCCTATTCACACCTGGACTGTGGAAAGACAGCAAACAGCCAACCAAGAAACCATTCAAGCCTTAAAACCATAAGAATAGGCACGCGACAGCCATTTGTCGCGGGTAGTTGCGTGCGAATTCTTGACCGGCCCAAAACTGGTCACAGCAACAGGTTTAACTCCACAAAACTCGAGAATCGTTCGCTTCATTTGATTGTGTCCCGGCATGCGATACACCAATCGGTAATACCAAGGGGGGGTGTCCATGGTTGCAATCAAATGGGCCGTACGCCCGGCCAACAGGCCATCTGCCATCAAGGCACCTTCTTTGAATTTAAAGCCGAACCCTGGCAGCAAAATACGGTCGAAAAATCCCTTGAGAATAGCGGGAATTGAACCCCACCAAATTGGATAAACAAAAACCAGGTGCTCGGCCCAAACAATGGATTTCTGCGCCTCCACCAGGTCGGGCTCCAACGCTTGAATGGTGTTGTAACCGTCGTGAAGAATCGGATCAAATTTCAAGCTGGGGAGCCTGAGCAATCGAACGTCGTGACCCGCAGCCTGAGCACCCTTCATGTATGAACTGGAAATTGCGCCACACAAGCTGCTCTCGGAAGAATGCCCAAGAACCACCAGAATCCTTTTGCTCATTGTGAGCTCCTTTTGTCTGAACCAGAAAAAGGAGCTTAAAGCTTGCCCTTAGGGGCAGAGTCAACAGAAAGATCACAGTGCATTGAATCAGGCGAATTACGCAATTGCTGCTCAAACTGTTCCAGCAGTTCAAGTTGTGCCTGCGCTGCAGAAATTTCAGCTTGAATGGCCCGCCGCTTTCGACGGATAGGCGTTTTAACCGCATGAGGCCAAGTATCGCACCGCGGAAGCGCCATCAAGCCGGCTGAGACACTCGATTTTCCCGCCCAGGTGTCAGGTTCACCACCAGGGTTTGGCGTTCAGGAGAGTGATTTGCGGCGCTCGGCGTGTACCGGGCGCAGAGCCAGTTCGCGGCAAGTCAAAATCGCCGCTTTGTTCATTCACCAACTGATGCGCTGATCGACCTCAAAGTCCGGTGCCGGTTGCGCCGCTAGGTCCCAGTCTGCTGGCTCGGTTTGCGCCCCGTCATCCATCTGCGCATCACTACAGTCATCCCACAGCGGTGGCCCGCGCGCCGGGGAGATGCGGGGTGGCTCTGAATCTGCCCCGATGTGGTCCAGGATGTGCCGGATGTCAGCGCTGTGCGTAATGAACGCGATGATGCGCATATGCCCGCCACACAGCGGACACAAGAGGGGGAACACCTCGTAGATGCGGGCGATCAGCACCGCCCACAGGTAGTGCGCTGCACGCTTGGGCAGCACCGGCTCGCTCTGGGATGGCAGCGCGCTGCTCATCGGTACCACACCAGGCGCGCACTCCCCCGTGCTGATCGACGCGCCCAGCACGGGAGCGGCTTGCGCCGGTGTCGCCAGCGCCGTCACCGCAGCCCTGAGCGGCGAGTTGGGTGCCAACACGCCAAAATAGCGGTGCCGGTGGGTGCGTGGCGGTGGCACCAGCGCGGCGATGCGGTCGATCAGTTCCAGCGGTGTGAGGTGCAGCTCATCTGCCTTGGCACCACGCTTGTCACTGGTGGGCTCGCTGCGCTGTTTGGCACAGCGGTAC
>NZ_JBSXON010000079.1:0-9956 GCF_056859475.1 Halopseudomonas sp. L-58 | reverse complement strand
GAGCTCGATAAGGACGATACGTGGCGACTGCTCATCGAGGCCCGCAGCACTGTGCTGCACACTGAGGCCGGATATACGACAGACAACCTGCTCTTGCCGTCAAAAACTGATGCCTTGCAATGAGGGAGGAGACCATATACGACCCTCCCGGCCCATAAAAAAACCCGAGCATTGCTCGGGTTTTTCGTTGCCTGCGGTTCACCGTCGACGTGTGATGGGCACGCTGCCGGTGTAGTGCATGTGCTTACTTCGGAATGGAGGCGGTCATGCCTTCGACGTACCAGTCCATGCCGGCCAGTTCTTCGTGGGTCATTTCCACGCCGTCGGCCACGCGCAGGGTGCCGCTCTGGTCGTTGATCGGGCCGGTAAAGGGGTGGAATTCGCCGCTGCGGATCGACTCGATAACGCTGTCGACCTTGGCGCGTTGCTCTTCGGTCAGCTTGTCGCTGATGGACTCGATCTTGATCACGCCATCGTGGATGCCGCCCCAGTAGTCAGACGATTCCCAGGTGCCGTCCATAACGTCCTGAACGCTCTTGATGTAGTACGGACCCCAGTCGTTGACCACGGACAGCAGGTGCGCTTCAGGTGCGAAGTGGCTCATGTCGGAAGCCTGACCAACGCCCCATACGCCACGCTTCTGGGCTGCCAGCAGCGGTGCCGGGCTGTCGGTGTGCTGAACGATAACGTCGGCGCCCTGGTCCATCAGGGTGTTGGCAGCGTCAGCTTCCTTGGCCGGATCGAACCAGGTGTTGACCCACACGACTTTCAGCTCAACATCCGGGTTGACCGCCTTGGCGCCCATGTAGGTGGCGTTGATGTCGCGGATAACTTCCGGAATCGGGAAGGAAGCAATGTAGCCCAGCACGTTGCTCTTGGTGACCATGCCGGCAGCGGTGCCGGTGACGTAACGGCCTTCGTAGGTTACGGACAGGTAGGTGCTCAGGTTGTCAGCGCGCTTGTAGCCGGTCGCGTGCAGGAAGGTCTTTTCCGGGTAGTCGGCGGCGACGCGGGCAGTCGGATTCATGAAACCGAACGATGTGGTGAAGATCACGTCGTTGCCGGCCTGGGCCAGACGACGGATGGTGCGCTCGGCGTCGGCGCCTTCGTTGACGTTTTCAACGTAGGTGGTTTGCACCTTGTCACCGAAATGGGCTTCCAGCTCCTTGCGGCCCTGGTCGTGCTGGTAGCTCCAGCCGTGGTCACCGATGGGACCAACATAAACAAAACCGACTTTCAGCGGGTCATCTGCTGCCATGACCTGCAGCGGCATGACGAGTGCTGCTGCCAGAGCGAGTGTGCGTTTGAAACTCATGAATGCTTCTCCTGGGATCTAGTTGTTGGCGACCGTTCCGCGTCCGTTGGAGCGGGGCCGATCTTTCCCTGCAGCAAAAAACTGGCCATTTGTTCAGGAAATGACGAAAAATTTTAGCCGTCCGCCGGGCTCGCCGCCAGTACGACGTTCTTCGCGCGCAGGCATGGCAGGAAATGGCAGCACGCCAACCCGGATAATGCACCAATCTGAAGCATTATCCGGGCTGGCGCACCGAGTCGGTCAGCCCTGCGGCAGGGCCAGCCAGCCGCCGCGCAGGCTGGCAACCTGCGGTCTGCCCTTTTCGCGCAGGATGTTGGTGGCCAGCGCAGAGCGTCTGCCCGAGCGGCAAAGGGCGACCACCGGCAACACATCCGGTATGTCGGCAATGCGCTCGTGCAGGCTGCCGACCGGAATCTGCAGGGTGTCGCCAAGGTAGGCCGGCAGAGGCTCCTGCTCCCACTCGGCGGGCTCGCGCACGTCGAGCAGGGTCACGCCATTGCGGTGTGCCATCAGCCACTCCAGCCCCACCTCCGGCACGCCGGCGTAGGTGATGCGCAGGTCGTCGCACCAGTCCTGCTGCAGCGGCAGCTGGTCTTCCGGCGGCTTGCCGCTGCGCAGGTTGGCCGGGACTGCCTCGTCGATGCGTTTGGGGTGGGGCAGGCGCAGGGCGTCCATGTAACCGACAAAGTCGCTTTCGTTGGCCTGGCCGCCGACCCGGGCGTTGAAGGCGCGCTCTTCACCGATGCTGCTCTGGGTCCGGCCGTTGTAATCGTGGGCCGGATACACCTGACAGCTGTCGGGCAGGCTGAACAGCTGCTCGGTGATCGAGTGGTAGAGGGTGTGCGGGTTGCCCTGCTGGAAATCACTGCGTCCGCAGCCACGAATCAGCAGTGCATCGCCGGTAAACACCATCGACTGATCGGCGAGAACGTAGCTCATGCAACCGTCGGTGTGGCCGGGGGTGGCACGGGCTTCCAGCTCGACGCCTTTAACGCCGAAGCGCTGGCCGTGGTGCAGCGGCAGGTCGACATACTCGGCGTTGATGACCGCGGCCGATGCAATCTGGCAGCCGGTTTTCTGCTTCAGCAGCCAGGCGGCGGTGACGTGGTCGGCGTGAGCGTGGGTGTCGACCACCAGCTTCAGGGTCAGGCCCAGCTCCTGCAGCAGTGACAGGTCGCGGGTGGTCTGCTCGAACACCGGATCAATCAGCAGGGCTTCGCCGCTGGCCGGGTCGCCCAGCAGGTAGGTGTAGGTAGAGGAAGCAGCGTCGAACAGTTGGCGAAACAGCATGGTCACCTCACGGCAGTACGATTAAGGTCAAAACAATATATAAAAAAATAGATTGAAGGTTGCCAGAGTGCAAGCCCGAATGTTGCGGCACTGGGTCGCATGGCAGAAAAAGCCGACAAAATGGCCGGGAATGGTCAGGATTAACCGCCATGTAGCGTTTTGTAGCCCTATAATGCCGTCAGCTATTTTTCCTTCTTTTTGCCATCTACGTCACAGGTTACCTATGGATTGCGTCGCACGCTGGATTGCCACAGGTCTTTCGGCCATTGTCGTTGCCGCCTCGCTCGCAGGCTGTTCCGAACCGCCCGCCCCGCAGGCGGACAAGCCCCGGCCGGTCAAGCTGTTCACCGTCACGGAGCCGGGTGCGGAGCGCATCCGCGAGTTTCCGGCGCGGCTGAAGGCACCTGAAGAGGCCCAGCTGTCCTTCCGTCTGGGTGGCGAGTTGCAGAGCCTGGAGGTCCATGAGGGCCAAAAGGTGCAGCGCGGTGATCTGATCGCCCGTCTGGACGATACCGACTACCGGCTCAAACTCAGTGATCGCCAGGCCAGCTACGATCTGACCCGCAGCCAGCTGACGCGGATGGAGCAGCTGGTTGAGCGGCAGATGGTGTCGCAGGCCGAATACGACCAGCGCAAGGCGCAGTTCAACTCGGCCGAGGCGGCGCTCAATCTGGCGCGCCAGGAGCTGGCCTACACGCGCATTACCGCCCCGTTTGACGGCGTGGTGGCCCGCACCCACGTTGAGCAGTTCCAGGTGGTGCAGCCGAACCAGCCGATTGCCACCCTCTACAGTGGCGACAGTATGGACGTGGTGTTCCAGTTGCCGGAAAACCTCTTGAGCAACCTGCGCCGCGACCTGCAGCCGGCCGAGCTGCGCTCCAAGGTGCGGCTGGACAACTACCCCGAGGCGCTGATTGACGCCGACTACAAGGAGTACGCCAGCCAGCCGGACCCCTCGACCCTGGCCTATGACGTTACCCTGAGCATGCCGATCCCCGATGGTCTGGTGTTGCTGCCGGGCATGAGCGCCACCGTGATCGTCAACTTTGCCGAGATCAGCCGCCAGGCCGAGATTCCGGTTGTGGTGCCGGTAGAGGCGGTATTCAGCCCGGACAGCGAAGACAGCGAGCATCGCCAGGTCTGGGTGGTCGCCGAGCAGGACGGCGCGCTGCAGGTTGTTGCCCGCGCCGTGACGGTCGGCCAGCTGACCCGCGACGGTATCGAGGTGCTGACCGGCCTGCAGGCCGGCGAGCGAATCGTCGCCGCCGGCGGCGCTGAGCTGAGTGACGGTCAGGTGGTGCGCCCCTGGGTTCGTGAGCGGGGGCTGTAAATGAACATAGCCGCATACTTTATCCAGCGCCGGGTCACCAGCTGGCTGGTGGCGCTGCTGCTCGGTATCGGCGGGATCATCGCCTTCCTGGATCTGGGGCGGCTGGAAGACCCGGCCTTTACCCTGAAGATGGCGATGGTCATTACGCCCTACCCCGGCGCCTCCCCGCAGCAGGTTGAGGAGGAGCTGACCTACCCGCTGGAAAACGCCATTCAGCAGCTGCCGTATATCGACACCATTACCTCCACCAGCAGCGCCGGGCTGTCGCAGATTATTGTCGAGGTGCAGAAACAATACGGCCCGGACCAGTTGCCGCAAATCTGGGACGAGATGCGCCGGCGCATCAACGACCTGCGCCCGAATCTGCCGCCGGGCGTCAGCGAGCCGCAGATTCAGGATGACTTCAGCGACGTCTACGGCACCTTCATGATGATCAGCGGGGACGGCTACGACTACCGCGAGCTGCGTGACTACGCCGATTACCTGCGCCGCGAGCTGGTGCTGGTCAACGGCGTCGGCAAGGTCTCTCTGGCCGGCGTGCCCCAGGAGCAGGTGCACCTGGAAATCTCGCGTGCGCGGATGACCGCGCTGGGCATCGCCCCGCAGCGACTCTACGACCTGCTCAGCCGGCAGAACGTGGTCTCCGATGCCGGCCGCATGCTGGTCGGCAGCGAGTCGATCCGCCTGCATCCGACCGGTGAGTTTCAGGATGTCGAGGAACTGGAGCGGCTGATCATCAGCCAGCCCGGCAGCTCCAAACGTGTGTATCTGGGCGATGTGGCGCGGGTCAGCCGCGGCTTTGCCGAAACCCCGACCAGCCTCTACCGAGCCCAGGGTCGGGCCGCGCTGGGGCTGGGCGTATCCTACGCCGCCCACGTCAACGTGGTCGATGTGGGTAACGCGGTCGCCGCACGCCTGGCCGAGCTGGACGCAGAGCGCCCGGCCGGCATGCACGTCGACGTGTTCTACAACCAGGCGGACGAGGTGGAGCAGTCGGTCGGCGGCTTTGTCTGGAACTTCCTGGCCTCGGTGGCCATCGTCGTGGTGGTGCTGCTGGTCTTCATGGGCCTGCGCAGTGGCCTGCTGATCGGTCTGGTGCTGGCGCTGACGGTGCTCGGCACCTTTATCTTCATGCAGATGCTGGGGATCGAGCTGCAGCGCATCTCGCTCGGCGCTCTGGTGATCGCGCTGGGGATGCTGGTGGACAACGCCATCGTCATTGTCGAAGGCATTCTGGTCGGCCGCCAGCGCGGCCAGACCACCCTGCAGGCCGCCGGCGACATCGTGCGTCAGACCAACCTGCCGCTGCTCGGCGCCACCGCCATCGCCATCATCGCCTTTGCCCCCATCGGGCTGTCGGACGACTCCACCGGCGAGTACTGCCTGTCGCTGTTCCAGGTGCTGCTGATCTCGCTGACCCTGAGCTGGGTTACCGCCATCACCCTGACCCCCTTCTTCGCCAGCCTGTTCTTCCGCGATCAGACCGCGCAGGGCGAACAGGGCGAGCCGCAGGACCCTTACCGCGGCATCGTCTTCGTGCTGTACCGCAAACTGCTCGCCGCCGCCCTGCACCACCGGGTGCTGACGCTGATCATGCTCGCCGCCTTGCTGGTGGTCGCGGTCGGCGGATTCAGTCAGGTGCGCAAAAGCTTCTTTCCGCCGTCCAATACGCCGATGTTCTTTGTCGATGTCTGGCTGCCCAAGGGCAGCGACATTCGCTACACCGAGCAGGTGGTGGCCGAGATTGATCGTCATGTGCTGGCGCAGGACGGCGTGACCGAGGTGACGTCGACCATCGGTCAGGGCGCGCTGCGGTTTATCCTCACCTACTTCCCCCAGCGCATTCACGCCAACTATGCCCAGCTGCTGGTACGCACCGAGCAGCGCGACCAGATCGCCCCGCTGATTGCCCAGCTTGACGAGTACTTCAAGCAGCAGCACCCGACCGCCAAGGTCAAGCTCAAGCAACTGATGCTCGGCCCCGGCAGCGACAGCAAGATCGAAGCCCGCTTCACCGGGCCCGATCCGCAGGTGCTGCGTGCGCTTGGCGCGCAGGCGATCGACATCATCAAGGCCGACCCGGTCGCCGATGCCGTGATGCACGACTGGCGCGAGCGCACCAAGCTGGTCCGCCCGCAGTTTGCCGAGGCGCAGGCGCGTGAACTGGGGGTCGACAAGCGTGATCTGGATACCCTGCTGAGAATGAACTTCAGCGGCGTCAACGTCGGGCTTTACCGTGACGGCACCCGCATGCTGCCCATCGTCGCCCGTACCCCGGCAGACGAGCGCCTGGATGCCAGCACCCTCAACGACCTGCTGGTCTGGAGCTCGGCGCGCAGTACCTATATTCCGATCACCCAGGTGGTCAGCGGCTTTGTCACCGACTGGGAGGACCCGCTGATCCTGCGCGAGGACCGCAAGCGCACCCTGACCGTGCAGGCCGACCCCAGCATCATCAGCGGCCAGACCGCCGCCGAACTGTTCGCCCGCATCCGTCCGCAGGTCGAGGCGATCGAGCTGCCGCGGGGCTACAGTCTGGAGTGGGGCGGGGAATACGAAAGCTCGCGAGATGCCCAGAAAGCGGTGTTCGGCAGCCTGCCGCTTGGCTATCTGGCGATGTTCCTGATCACCATCCTGCTGTTCGACTCGCTCAAGCGCGCCGCCATCATCTGGCTGACCGTACCGCTGGCGGTGATCGGTGTGACCCTCGGCTTTTTGCTTACCGGTATCCCGTTCGGCTTTATGGCGCTGCTGGGCTTCCTCAGTCTGAGCGGCATGCTGGTCAAGAACGGCATCGTGCTGGTTGATGAAATCCGCCTGCAGATCGACTCCGGCAAGGAGGCCTACAGCGCCCTGGTGGACTCGGCCATCAGCCGGGTACGCCCGGTCTCGATGGCCGCGCTGACCACCATCCTCGGCATGGCGCCGCTGCTCACCGACGCCTTCTTCCAGAGCATGGCCGTGGTGATCATGTTTGGTCTGGGCTTTGCCACCGTGCTCACGCTGGTGGTGCTGCCGGTGATCTACAGCCTGTTCTACAAGATCCCGGTCGAAGGGCGGCGGGTCTGACCCCGCACCCGATCAGCCAGGATCTGCTGGCTGATCGGGTGCGGGCAGCGTGCGCTGGGCCGGGCCCTGCAGCCACTTGCTGAGCAGCATGGGTTCGCTGAACTGCAGACCCTCACCGGACTCTTTCACCTGCATGATGCTGTTATCGCCGAGCAGCAGCTTACCCTTGACGAAGTGCACCGCCGGATCGGCGTTGGGATTCACTACCCGCGCGCCCAGGCGCTGGGCCAGCCACAGACCGGCCTCGTAGTGACTGACCCAGCGCTGGCCGGCCAGATCGTCCAGCGCCCCCTGTGGTGCATCCCGTGCCAGCACCATCACCGGTACGTCTACCACCGGCGGCAACAGCCGGTTATGGCCCCAGACCTCGTTCTCGCCGAGCAATTGCCCGTGGTCGCCGGTAATCAGCAGATAGCGCTCGCCTTCCAGCTGATCGAACTGGGCGACAATATCGGCGACCACATCGTCGAAGTAGCGCACCGCATTGTCATAGGCATTACCCTCGCGCACGTCACGGCTGAGCGGACCGTCTGTGGGCCAGCGGGCAATCGGCTCGTCGTGGTTCTCGTAGTTGTGATCGTACGGGCTGTGTGCAGTGCGCAGGTTGATCATCACCAGGTTGCGCTCGCCCCACTGCTTGCGTGGCAGCAGGTCGCTCAGGGCGTGGTCCTGCCGTTGGGAAAACAGCAGCGGAAAGTCCTCGCGGGTAATCGACACGTCGATAAACCGCTTGCCGGCAAAGGTCAGCAGCTTGGACTCCTGGGATGACAGCCAGAAGGTATTGAAGCCCTGCTCGCGGCCCAGCCGGAACAGGTTGTGCGGCTGCTCGCGCAAGAGATGATTCTGGCCCGGCTCCCGAATCAGGTTCAGAAATACCGGCAGGCTGACCGCCGTGGAGACGCCCGCGGCAATGCCCTGGCGTACCAGCAGTTCTCCGTCGTCCCTGAGCCGGGACAGGAATGGCGTGGTATCGCGCTGGTAGCCCATGACGCCCAGCCGGTCGCTGCGCAGCGAGTCGGCCATCACGATCCAGACGTGTTTTGCCGTGGGCGCGGCAAAGCTCACCTGGTAGGGCTGGAACGGGCTCTGCGGCAGTGCCTGCTGCTCACGGCCAGCCAGGTTCACTGCGTAGAAGGCAAAGCTGTTCAGGCTGTTGTGCAGCGACGAGCGGGTCGGCCCCGGCATGAAGTGCGTCATGTCGCGGTAGGTTGCCCGGTAGGGTTTGGCTGCCAGCACGATCAGCACCAGAATCCAGCCCACCCAGCGCGCACGCGGAGAGATCCGTGGCGTCAGGCTCATATGCAGCACAAACAGCGCGCCGTAGGGCAGCAGCACACTGGGCAGCACATGCCAGTGATTGCCGAGCTGGGCAACGGCGGTTTGCTGCACATCGGCGAACTCCCCGAACAGCCCGCTCAGGTCGGAGGGCAGCAACGGCATGCCGGTGTAGGCCATGTTGCCCAACTGGATCAGTTGCATGCCTGCCAGCAGCGTCAGCACCAGTGCAGTCAGCCAGCGGTTGGCAGCCAGCCACAGGCCGAGGCTGAACAGCCATAGCACCAGCACGTAGCGTAGCTCCAGTTCGGCGTGATTGATGCTGGTAAACCACTGCTGGATAACGTCGTCAGCGAGCAGCAACAGGCAGCTCAGGGTGGCAAGTAGCGGGAGGTAGCGGGCCGGCAGATAGCGCCGGGTCAGATGGCGGGATGGCAGACTCTGTTCCTGCATGGCATTGCCTCGGGCCGCGGGTGGCCGCATGATCGTTATTCGCGTTGAAACACCGACCGTGGAGGCGTGCCCGAGTTTCCGCGCCGTGTGTATCGAGTTATGTCGCCCGGCGACCCAGCAACGGAGGAACCGTCCCATGCCGACACCTGCACCACAGCGAATCGTGGCCCGCACTGCCGAAATCGGCGGCACCCTGCCAGTCAACCGGGTGCTGCCCACCCGCCAGCGCCGCCAGATCGGCGCCTGGTGCTTCCTCGACCACGCCGGCCCCGCCCGCTTTGAATCCGGAGAAGGCATGCACGTGGGCGCCCACCCGCACACCTGCCTGCAGACCTTCACCTGGATGATCGAAGGCGACGTGCTGCACCGCGACAGCCTCGGGAATGAGCAACTGATTCGCCCAGGCGAAGTCAACCTGATGACCGCAGGCCGCGGCATCAGCCACACCGAAGACTCCACCGACGCCACCGACCGCCTCCACGCCGCCCAACTGTGGATCGCCCTGCCTCCGCACATGGCCGACGCAGAGCCCGCCTTTACCCACTATCCGGATCTGCCCAGATGGCAGCAAAAGGGCATCGACTTCACCCTGCTGGTCGGCGAGTTTGCCGGCCAGACTTCCCCGGTCGAGGTCTACAGCCCGCTGCTCGGACTGGATATCCACAGCCCCAGCGGCGGCAGTTGCGAACTGTCCCTCAATCCGGCCTTTGAACACGGCCTGCTGGTGATGGAAGGTGAACTGGAGTTCAACGGCGCGCATTTCGCCGAAAACGAACTCGCCGCCCTAGACCCCGGCACCAGCATCCTGCACCTGACCCTAACCCCCGACAGCCGCCTGATTCTCATCGGCGGAGAGCCGGCCGAGAAGGTGCTGATGTTCTGGAATTTTGTTGGCTATAGCCGGGAGTACATCATCGAAGCAACGCAGGAGTGGCAGGCCGAGTCTGCGCGCTTCGGCAAGGTGGTGGGGTTTGATGGGGAGCGGTTGGCGGCGCCGGCGTTGCCGTGGCGGAGTGGGTGATCGACGTTGCATCGTTGATCGCAACTGCGCCATAGCTTCCCTTTCTCACCGTTGCTGATCGTTCCCACGCTCTGCGTCACTAGTGTCCGGTAAAAAAACGCGGGGGCGGCTCCAGCCCCCGCAACCGCACATTATTCGTTGATAATCGGCCTTCAAGACTCGATTTGAACGGCCTGACATGTTTTCACAAACCCGGTTTTCCC
>NZ_JBSXON010000078.1:0-5953 GCF_056859475.1 Halopseudomonas sp. L-58 | reverse complement strand
CTGGGTAATATGAGGGCGACAGGGCATCCAGCAGGCGCTGCCAGGGCACCAGTACATTCATCTCAGCCAGGAAGCGTTCCCGGCGGGTAACCTTTTTCTTGTTCTGATGCTCGGCTTGGGCGAAGGTGATCTGCTTCATCTAATTGCTTGGCTGAGGTAGTGGCAGTGTCTGGTGATTATACTCAGGGCTGCGTAATCAGGCAGAGGGCTGATTTGTGCAGCGTTTCCCTAGATATAGTATTTTTTTTCTTCAAGCCTGCAAACCCGCACCAGTTCTGATCTGCGCCGAGGTCAAGGCGGTTATGCGATGAAATCGACAAATAATCGCCTTGCCACACTCGAAAACACACACTATCTTGTGCCAAGCAAAAGGCAGGTACCTACATATTGATCAAATAGTCACCGACCGCCACACGCTGCCGCTGACTGTCTGCCGCTTGAACAGCACGTCCTGAGCTGGCTGCGCCAGCTTGCCCAGCTATCTACATATTGTGTTAACGACCAAACAAAGGAGCATGTCATGCAGGTCACCCCTTCCGCCGCTGACACCACATCATCCGCCCTGCCGGCAGACAGCCAACAGAATCCGGACCTGCAGCTCAGCGCGCCCGGCCAGCTGCGGGTGATCAAACGCAACGGCACACTGGTGCCCTATACCGACGACAAGATCCGTATCGCCATGACCAAGGCGTTTCTGGCCGTAGAAGGCAGCCAGGCCGCGGCCTCTTCGCGGATTCGCGAGACCGTCAATGAACTGACCGATGTGATCAGCGCGATCTTCAAGCGTCGCCTGCCCTCCGGCGGCACCCTGCATATCGAAGAGATTCAGGATCAGGTCGAACTGGCGCTGATGCGCTCCGGCGAACAGAAGATCGCCCGTGCCTACGTACTCTATCGTGAAGAGCACGCCCGCCAGCGCCAGGCGCGCCAGAGCACCGGCGAGGCGCATCCGAGCATTCGCATCACCCTCCCTGACGGTAGCCGCGAACCGCTGGACCTGGGCCGCCTGCGCACCGTCATCGCCGAGGCGTGCGAGGGCCTGCCGGAAGTCGACGCCAATCACATTGAACAGGAAACCCTGAAGAACCTGTACGACGGCGTGACCCAAATCGACGTCAACACCGCGCTGGTGATGACCTCCCGCACCCTTGTCGAGCGCGAACCAAGCTACAGCCAGGTCACCGCCCGCCTGCTGCTCGACAACCTGCGTGCCGAAGCGCTGAGCCACCTCGAGATTGCGCCCAGTGCCACGCACGGCGAGATGGCTGAGCTGTACGCCAAAACCCTGCCTGCTTACGTCAAGGCTGGTATCGAGTACGAATTGCTCGACGCCAAGCTGGCCGACTACGATCTGGAGCAACTGGGCGCAGCGCTGGATCACAACCGCGACCAACTGTTCGGCTACCTCGGCCTGCAGACCCTGTACGATCGCTATTTCCTGCACCGCGACGGCACCCGTATCGAACTGCCGCAGATTTTCTTCATGCGCGTCGCCATGGGCCTGGCCATTGAAGAGCCACAGAAGAACGAGCGCGCCATCGAGTTCTACAACCTGCTGTCCAGCTTCGACTACATGGCGTCCACGCCGACCCTGTTCAACGCCGGCACCCTGCGCCCGCAGCTGTCCTCCTGCTACCTGACTACCGTGCCGGACGAGCTGTCCGGCATCTACAAGGCGATCCACGATAACGCCATGCTGTCCAAGTTTGCTGGCGGTCTGGGTAACGACTGGACGCCGGTTCGCGCCATGGGCGCGTACATCAAGGGCACCAACGGCAAGAGCCAGGGCGTCGTGCCCTTCCTGAAAGTGGTAAACGACACCGCCGTTGCGGTGAACCAGGGCGGCAAGCGCAAGGGCGCGGTCTGCGGCTATCTGGAAACCTGGCACCTGGATATCGAAGAGTTCCTCGAGCTGCGCAAGAACACCGGTGACGACCGTCGCCGCACCCACGACATGAACACCGCCAACTGGATTCCGGACCTGTTCATGAAGCGCGTGTTCGAAGACGGCCAATGGACCCTGTTCTCGCCTTCCGACGTGCCGGACCTGCACGATCTGACCGGCAAGGCCTTCGAAGAGCGCTACGAGTACTACGAAGCGCTGACCGAGTACGGCAAGCTGAAACTGCACAAGAAAGTGCGTGCCGCCGACCTGTGGCGCAAGATGCTCAGCATGCTGTTCGAAACCGGCCACCCGTGGCTGACCTTCAAGGACGCCTGCAACCTGCGCAGCCCGCAGCAGCACGCCGGTGTAGTCCACAGCTCCAACCTGTGCACCGAGATCACCCTGAACACCAGCGCGGACGAAATCGCTGTCTGTAACCTGGGCTCGGTCAACCTGGTCAACCACATTGTTGACGGCAAGCTGGACACCGCCAAGCTGGAGCGCACCGTGCGCACTGCGGTACGCATGCTTGATAACGTCATCGACATCAACTACTACTCGGTACCGCAGGCCCGCAACTCCAACCTCAAGCACCGCCCGGTTGGTCTGGGTCTGATGGGCTTCCAGGATGCGCTCTACCTGCAGCACATCGCCTACGGCTCCAACGAGGCCGTCGCCTTTGCCGACCAGTCGATGGAAGCCATCAGCTACTTCGCCATCCAGGCCTCCTGTGATCTGGCCGACGAGCGCGGCAGCTACTCCAGCTTCGAAGGCTCGCTGTGGTCGCAAGGCATTCTGCCCTACGACTCGCTGGACATCCTCGCGGAGCAGCGCGGCGCCAAGTACATGGAAGTGGACCGCAGCGTCACCCTCGACTGGGAGCCGGTGCGCGAGCGGGTCAAGAAAGGCATCCGCAACTCCAACATCATGGCCATCGCGCCGACCGCGACCATCGCCAACATCACCGGCGTATCGCAGTCGATCGAGCCGACGTACCAGAACCTGTACGTGAAATCGAACCTGTCCGGCGAGTTCACCGTGATCAACCCCTATCTGGTGCGCGACCTCAAGGCACGCGGCATGTGGGACGCGGTCATGGTCAACGACCTCAAGTACTACGACGGATCGGTACAGCAGATCGACCGCATCCCGGACGACCTCAAGGCGCTGTACGCCACCGCGTTTGAAGTCGAAACCAAGTGGATCGTCGAAGCCGCCAGCCGCCGCCAGAAATGGATCGACCAGGCCCAGTCGCTGAACCTGTACATCTCTGGCGCCAGCGGCAAGAAGCTGGACGTGACCTACCGCATGGCCTGGTTCCGTGGTCTGAAAACCACCTACTACCTGCGTGCCCTGGCCGCCACCAGTACCGAGAAATCGACCGTCAACACCGGCAAGCTGAACGCCGTCGCCAGCGGCGCAGAGCCGGCGCTGAGTGCAGCACCCGCTGGCCCGGCGCCGGTGCCGAAGGCGTGTTCCATTGATGACCCGGACTGCGAGGCGTGTCAGTAAGCGCACGTATCTGAGCGGCGCCCGCGTTGTTGCCGTGCCAGCCGAATCCGGTCACGTACTCCAGTACGCTCCCGGGTCCGGCCAGCCCGGCGCCTAGCGCTCACTCGCTCAGCTACGCGCTTAAGCCGCAGAGAATTAAGAACCCCGCCCCTCTCGCGTCATTCCCGCGAAGGCGGGAATCCAGAAAAACCAAGCGCCGCGCCGAGTCCAAGGCTCACACCACTCGCCGCCGCCACACCAAACAACTTGCCGCTTGCAGCTTAAAGCTTGCGGCTGTCGACCAAAGGGAGACACACCATGCTCAGCTGGGACGATTTCGACAGCGAAGACACCACCACCGCGCCCGCCACCAAGGCAGCCGCCCAACCGAGCGCGCCGCTCACCGACAGCCCGGTAATGGAAAACATTGCCGAGGGTTCGGTAGAAGACGCGCGCCAGATCAGCGCGGACGACTCCGACGCCATCGCCCGCGCCAAGGCTGCGCTGGATGAGCTGGATATTCAGGAAGGTCTGGACGATCTGGAAGGCTCCGCCGCCCGCGTGCAGGTTGGCGACAAGCAGATGATCAACGCCCGCGCAGACCTCAACCAGCTGGTCCCGTTCAAGTACGAATGGGCCTGGCAGAAGTACCTCGACGGTTGTGCCAACCACTGGATGCCGCAAGAGGTCAACATGACCGCCGACATCGCCCTGTGGAAGAGCGCAGACGGTCTGACCGAAGACGAGCGCCGCATCGTCAAGCGCAACCTCGGCTTCTTCTCCACCGCCGACAGTCTGGTCGCCAACAACCTGGTGCTGGCCGTCTACCGCCTGATCACCAACCCCGAGTGCCGTCAGTACATCCTGCGTCAGGCCTTCGAAGAGGCGATCCACACCCACGCCTACCAGTACTGCATCGAGTCACTGGGCATGGACGAAGGCGAGATCTTCAACATGTACCACGAGATCCCCAGCGTCGCGAAAAAGGCCTCATGGGGCCTCAAGTACACCCGTTCGATCTCCGACCCGACCTTCACCACCGGCACCGTCGAGACCGACAAGGAACTGCTGCGCAACCTGATCGCCTACTACTGCGTTCTGGAAGGCATCTTCTTCTACTGCGGCTTCACCCAGATCCTGTCCATGGGCCGCCGCAACAAGATGACTGGCACCGCCGAGCAGTTCCAGTACATCCTGCGCGACGAATCCATGCACCTGAACTTCGGCATCGACGTGATCAACCAGATCAAGATCGAAAACCCGCACCTGTGGGACGACGCCATGAAGGACGAAGCAACCCAGATGATCCTGCAAGGCGCGCAACTGGAAATCGAATACGCCCGCGACACCATGCCCCGCGGCGTACTCGGCATGAACGCCGCGATGATGGAGGACTACCTCAAGTTCATCGCCAACCGCCGCCTGACCCAGATCGGCCTGAAGGAACAGTACCCGGGCACTACCAACCCGTTCCCGTGGATGAGCGAGATCATGGACCTGAAGAAGGAGAAAAACTTCTTCGAAACCCGCGTGATCGAGTATCAGACTGGTGGGGCTTTGAGCTGGGATTGACTCTCAGACCAAAAGGCCCGGTATCGACCGGGCCAACACTAGAATCATGCCCCCACTTTTTGTTCCGCTAGCCAAACGGACCATGGCCCTCCCGCTTCTAGCTGTAACTCTAGTAGGTCGTAAGTCTTTAACATGTCCAGCAAACCGGAATGGCCGTACTTTTGGGGCGAAAATGATGGATCAGTGCGTTTAAGGTAGGCACCGAGAGGCCCCAAACCAACCTTCCCGTCAGAGGAATCACTCGCGAGCAGCCCAACAGCCTCCACAACAAAGCGGGGGCGGTGCTTAGTCGCAGGCCTGTTCAGATCTTTACTGGCCTCCCTAATTACAGCCTGCTTTGGCGGTTTGGACTTGCAAGCTGATTCTTTCGAGACGCTGCTCTTTTCTGCAGAGTCCAGAGACGTATCCTCGTCAGTCTCTCCTCGGGTCCACTCAAAAAACACATCGCTTGCATTACGAAGCGCCTCGGGAGTTTTCCCTTCACCAACAATGCAAACACGTGCTCCTCGCTCTCGAAGCTTTCTGCACAAGTACGCGAAATCGGAATCACTGGTTACCAAACAAAAAGTTTCGGCACGATGATCGAACATCGCCTCGAGCGCGTCCAAAGCTAAAGCGATGTCCGCGGTATTCTTTCCAGCCGCATACTGAAACTGAAGATGAGGAGTAAACGCCAGCCGCACTAGGGCTTCCTGCCAGCGATTCGCAAGAGTTGCGTGATTTCCATAGCCGCGGCGCAGAACGACGCGTCCAAACTGAGCAGCCATACGCAAGGCGTAAGACAAGATTTCCGGGGCAACATTATCGCAGTCGACTAGTACAGCGACCGATACATCAGCGCCACCGGAAGGCGCTTGAACTGTATTTAGGGAAACTCTGAAAAAGACTTTCTGATTTGGCAAAATACCGCGACCCCACCCACCGAGTTTCCCGATGAAGCAGATGACCTTCGCCGACGCCGAGTACGCTGGCAAGCGCAAGCAAACCCGCAAGGAGTTGTTCCTG